>DASWBR010000068.1:0-1887 GCA_036390495.1 Candidatus Deferrimicrobiaceae bacterium
GGCGGGGCGGAGTTCCGCGTCGAGCTTCCCATCTCCGAGGAAAGGAGCCGGACATAGCCCCCTGCACGGTGTACATCGTCGATGACGAAGAGAGCGTACGGGAAGGCGTCCGGATCGCGCTCGAGCCGGCCTACCGCGTACGGACCTTCCCGGACGCGGAGTCCGCCCTGGCGGCCGTCCAGGAGGAGACGCCGGACCTGATCCTCATGGACATCGGGTTGCCGGGGATGTGCGGGATCGACGGGATCCGCGCGGTCAAGGCGCTGCGCCCCGAGGTGGTGATCGTCGTCATCACCGCGTACGAGGACGTCCAGACGGTCATCCAGGCGATGAAGGCCGGCGCCGTCGACTACGTGGTGAAGCCGCTCCACGTCGAAACCCTCGAGACGACCATCGGGATCGCGCTGAACACCGTCCGGCTCCAGAAGGAGGTGCGGGAGCTGCAGGAGAGGTGCCTGCGGGAGAACGTCCCGCTGTTCGTCGGGGAGAGCCACGCGATCCGCGACGTGATGGAGTTCGTGGAGTCCGTCGCGAAGAGCCCCGACACCCCGGTCCTCATCCTCGGGCCGACGGGGACGGGAAAGGAGCTCGTCGCCGCCGCGATCCATTACCGGAGCCCCAATTTCCGGGGGCCCCTGGTCACCGTCAACTGCGCCGCGATACCGAAGGAACTCCTCGAGAGCGAGCTCTTCGGCTACGAGAAAGGCGCCTTCACGGGAGCGGGTTCCGCCGGGAAGAAAGGGCTGGTGGAAGAGGCGTCGGGGGGGACGCTCTTCCTCGACGAGGTATCGGACCTGAGCGCGGAGGCCCAGGCGAAGCTGCTCCGGTTCCTCGAGGACGGGGAGTTCTACCGCGTGGGGGGGACGCGGCGGCTCCGCGCCACCGCCCGGATCGTCTCCGCCACGAACAGGGACCTGGAGGCCCTCGTGGCGAAGGGGACGTTCCGGGGCGACCTCTACTACCGGCTCGCGGTGGTGCGCGTCGCGGTGCCCGCCCTCCGCGAACGCCGCGACGACATCCTCCCGATCGCCCGGCACTTCCTGGTGGAGTATTCGCGGAAGTTCGGGCGGGCCGTCGCCCGCTTTTCCCCGGAGGCGGAGGAGACGCTCCTCGCCTACGGGTGGGAAGGGAACGTGCGGGAGCTTCGCAACGTCGTGGAGAGGGCGGTCCTGACAGGCCGCGGGCCGCAGATCGAGGTGGCCGACCTGCGGCTCGGCACGGGGGGCGCACCGGACACAACGCCGGCGGACGGTTCCGGCGACATGCTGCCGCCGCTGACGGCGGAGGGGGTGGGCCTCGCCTCCGTCCAGGAATCGGTCGAGCGGCACTACATCGGGGAGGCGCTCCGGCTGGCCGACGGCAACGAGACAAAGGCCGCGCAGCTCCTGAACATCAATTACCACACCTTCCGCTACCGCAGGAAAAAGCTCGGCCTCTGACCGTCCCCCGGAAATGGAGCTTTTTCCAGATCCGGGTGGAAACTTTACGAGATTCTACGCCGCACCTCCCCCGACGACCTTCCCTGTCCTGTAGCTAACTGACCGAAATATATATGTATCCGTTGATCTTTCCGGATGGCACGTCCTGTGCTTTTAGTAAAGCAAACGCGCATGAAAGGCGCCCGGATGGGGGTAACACCCGGTGCATTGGCGGGGATATACGTTGCGATTGTCGAGGACGACCCGCTGCTGCGGGACTCCCTCGCACTCTTCCTCCGGGTGAAGGGGTGCCGGGTGCAGACGTTCGGGAGCGCCGAGGAGGCCGGGAGCGTCGGAAAGCTGGGCGGATTCGCCATCGTGATCAGCGACTTTCTCCTTCCGGGGGAGGACGGGCTCTCTTTCCTCCGCAGGGTCCGCGCGGCGTCGAAGACCGTGATAACGGTCATTG
>DASWBR010000069.1:0-2336 GCA_036390495.1 Candidatus Deferrimicrobiaceae bacterium
CATCGACCCGGACCTTCCCCAGGTGCGGGCCGCCCGGCAGGTCGGCGCCGACGCGATCGAGATCCACACCGGGAGCTACTGCGAGGAGTTCCGGTCGGGCAGGTACGGGGTGGAGCTGGACAAGATCCGGACCGCGGCGACCTACGCCTCTTCTCTCGGCCTGAAGGTGTTCGCGGGGCACGGTCTCGACGTGCGCAACATCGTGCCGGTCCTCGCCGTCCCGGAGATCGAGGAGTTCAACATCGGCCACAGCATCGTCGCCCGCGCGGTCTTCCTTGGCCTCGCCGCGGCGGTCCGTGAGATGGCCGAACTGGTGCACGGCGCGACATAGCAGTACCCCGCGACCCATAAAGGAAACGCTGACGAAAGGCGATGCGGGGGTTCCTCTGAAGCGGCCTCTGGAGCGAGGTTGGGGAAACAGGCGAGCGGAAGGGCAGCGAGCGGGCGAAGGTCGCGAGCGTAGCTGAAGAGGAAGCCCCCGCAAGCCGGAGTCAGTGAAGGCGGTATGATTGCGGGGATTGGCGTGGACATCGTGGACGTGTCGCGTGTCGCGAAACTGCTGGAGCGGTACGGCGACCGGTTCCTGCGCCGCGTCTTTACCGACGGGGAGGCGAAGTACGCGATGGGAGCCGCCAACCGCGCCGAGCGGCTGGCCGGCCGGTTCGCCGTAAAGGAGGCGTTCCTCAAGGCGTTGGGCACCGGCAAGTCCCAGGGGATCCTGTGGCGGGACGTGGAGACGGTGCGCGGCCCGATGGGGAAGCCCGTCGTCCGGCTGCACGGACAGGCCGTGCGGTGGATGCGGTACCGCGGCGGGAACACCGTCCACGTCTCCATCACGCACGACGGGGGGAAGGCGGTGGCGTTCGTGATTTTAGAGAAGGGCGGTGGGGCGGAATGAAGGTCGCGACGGCGGCGCAGATGGCCGAACTGGACCGGGTGACGATCCACACCTACGGAATCCCGGCCCTCGTGCTGATGGAGAACGCGGGCCGCTCCTGCACGGACCGGATCTTCCGCATCCTCGAGGAGAAGGTCGGGGGGCCCCAGGAGGCGTCCGTCGCGGTGGTGTGCGGCAAGGGGAACAACGGCGGAGACGGGATGGTCATCGCCCGCCACCTGCACAACCGCGGAGTCTACGTGGAGGTGTTCCTGCTCGGGGAGGTGGACGACCTCTCCCAGGACGCGCGGAAGCAGTACGAGATCGTCCGGCGGATGGACGTCGAGGTGCGCGTCATCCGGGACGGGGAAGGGGTCGAGGACCTGCGCACCTACCTCGAGGAAGTCCACCTGTGCGTGGACGCGATCCTCGGCACCGGGCTCTCCTCCCCCCTCTCGGGGATCGTGCGCGAGGTGGTGGAGGTGATCAACCTCTCCATGGCCACCGTCTTCGCGGTCGACATCCCCAGCGGGATCGACGCGACCACGGGCCGGATCCTGGGAGAGGCGATCCGCGCGGACTACACGGGGACCTTCGGGCTCCTGAAACTCGGCCACGTCCTGCTGCCCGGGTCGATCCATTGCGGGGAGACGGAGATCTACGACATCGGGATCCCGTCGCGCGCGGTCTTCGACGCGGAGATCAAGACCGAGGCGCTCGACGAGCAGACCGTGAAAAGCATGCTCGCGGTCCGCCCGCCCGACTTCCACAAGGGGGACGCCGGCAGGGTGTACATCGTCGGCGGATCGCCCGGGATGACCGGGGCGCCGTGCCTCGCCGGGCTCGCCGCCCTGCGGATGGGGGCGGGTCTCATCACCGTGGTGACGCCCGCGTCGCTGCGCCCGATCGTCGAGGCGAAGCAGATGGAGGTGATGTGCGCCGGGGTTCCCGACGGCGGGACCGGCCACTTCACCGCGGAGATGATCCCGGCCGTCCTGGAGGCGGTATCGAAAGCGGACGTGGTCGTCGTGGGCCCCGGCATGGGGCTGACGGACGCGACGCCGAAGTTCATGAAGGAGCTGATCCCGAAGATCAAGGTCCCGTTCCTCCTCGACGCAGACGCGCTGAACGCCCTTTCCGGGCAGGTGGACGTCCTGCAGAGCGCATCCGTGCCGTGCATCGTCACCCCCCACCCGGGAGAGATGTCCCGGCTGACACGGGAGTCGATCGAGGCGATCGAGGCGTCCCGCCTCGACTCGGCGCGGCACCTCGCGGAGGAGGAGAAGGTCACCGTGATCCTCAAGGGGGCGCGCACGGTCGTGGCCACCCCGAAGGGGGACATCTTCATCAACACGACGGGGAACCCGTACATGGCGTCCGGCGGCATGGGGGACGCCCTCTCCGGGATGATCGCCGCGCTGGCGTCCCAGGGGCTCTCCCCGAACGACGCCGCCTGCGC
>DASWBR010000070.1:0-12735 GCA_036390495.1 Candidatus Deferrimicrobiaceae bacterium
GGATGCACATCATCCTGCTCAAGGCCACGACCGTCTTCTACCTGGTCGGCGCCCTCCTCTACCTGTATTTCGTCATCGCCCTGAACGAGCGGAGCGCCCGGTTCGGGAGGATGCTCCTGCTGATCGGCGTCATCCTCCACGGCGTCGCCTTCGTGGCGCGCTACTTCGTTGCCGGGTACACTCCGGTCACGAGCCTCTTCGAGTCGCTCACCTTCTTCGCGTTCGCGATCGTGGGGGTGTTTCTCGCCTTCGAGCTGCGGTACAACCTCCGGGTCCTGGGAGCCTTCGTGGCGCCGCTGGCGTTCGCCTTCAGCATCTTCGCCGCGTTCCTCCCGGGGGAGGTCCGCACGCTGGCCCCCGCGTTGAACTCGTACTGGCTCCCCGTCCACGTGATGCTCCTCTTCTTCGGCAACGCCGTCTTCGCCGTCGCCTTCGGGGCGGCCATCATGTACCTCCTGATGGAGAAGGAGCTCAAGCGGAAGAAGCTGGGGGCGATCTTCAAGCGCCTGCCGTCCCTCGACGTCCTGGACGACATCAACTACAAGTGCCTCACCATCGGGTTCCCGCTGCTGACGCTGGGGATCATCACCGGCTCCATCTGGGCGGAGTACGCCTGGGGATCGTACTGGAGCTGGGACCCGAAGGAGGTGTGGTCCCTCATCACCTGGCTCCTGTACGCCGCCCTCCTGCACGGGCGCCTCACCGTCGGTTGGAGGGGGCGGAAGGCGGCGATCCTCGCCATCGCGGGGTTCGGCGCGATCGTGTTCACCTTCCTCGGCGTGAACCTCCTTCTGCCGGGGCTCCACACCTACACGAACCTCTCCGGGTGAGACGGCGCCCATGGGCGACATCGTCATAATCGGGCTGAACCACCGGAGCGCGCCGGTGGAGGTCCGGGAGCGCCTCGCCTTCCCGGCGGACACGATCGGCCACGCCCTGCGCGGCCTGGTGGAGCGCGACGGGATCGCCGAGGGGGTCATTCTTTCCACCTGCAACCGCGTCGAGGTGTGCGTCCTCGCCGGGCAGGGGTACAAGGGGACGGAATCCGTCCGGGAGTTCCTCTCCGCCTGGCACGGGATCCCGCAACAGGAGCTGTCCGCCTACCTGTACCACCACATGGGGGAGGAGGCGGTCCGGCACCTCTTCCGCGTCTCCAGCAGCCTCGACTCGATGGTCCTCGGGGAGCCGCAGATCCTCGGGCAGGTGAAGGACGCCTACGGGTACGCCTGCGAGTTCAGGTCGATCGGGCCCGTGCTGGACAAGTTCTACTCCAAGGCGTTCTCTGTCGCGAAGCGTGTGCGCACGGAGACGAAGGTGGCCAGCAGCGCGGTCTCCGTGTCGTACGCCGCGGTGGAGCTGGCGAAGAAGATCCTGGGGGACCTCACGGGCAAGACCGTCATGCTGATCGGGGCGGGGGAGATGTGCGAGCTCGCCGCGCGGCACCTCCTGTCGGCGGGGGCCAAGGGGATCCTGGTGACGAACCGGACGTTCGAACGCGCCGTCCGCCTCGCGGAGGAGTTCGACGGGACGCCGGTCCGGTACGAGGAGCTGGCCGTCCACCTGAAGCGGGCCGACATCATCCTCTCCTCCACCGGGTCCCCCCACTTCATCCTGAAGCGGGAGGAGGTGGAGGAGGTCATCCGGATCCGCCGGAACCGCCCGATGTTCTTCATCGACATGGCCGTGCCCCGGGACATCGACCCGGACGTCAACCAGATCGACAACGTGTACGTGTACGACATCGACGACCTGAACAACGTGATCGAGACGAACCTCGAAGAGCGGCAGCGGGAGGCGGCGAAGGCGGAGGAGATCGTCATCGCCGAGGTGGCGATGTTCCGGCGGTGGCTGGAGTCGCAGCAGGTGACCCCCACGATCGTGAGCCTCCGGCGGAAGTTCGAGGAGATCAAGCAGGCGGAGGTGGCGAAGGCGCTCTCCGCCCTGGGTGCCGAGGACCCGAAGACGAGGAAGGTGGTGGAGTCGCTCGCCTCGTCGATCCTGAACAAGGTGCTCCACCCGCCCATCTCCTCGCTGAAGCGGGACAGCGACGCCCGCAGCCCGATGGAGATGGTGGCGGTGGTGCGGGAGATCTTCGACCTCCCCGAGGAGGAGACCCCGGGGGAGGCGGGGGCGCCGGAGAGAGCCTCGGGACAAGGAGGGAACGTTGGCCAGTGACGTCATCCGGCTCGGCAGCCGGGGGAGCATCCTAGCCCTCTGGCAGGCCGAGCACATCCGGGCGGAGGTTTCCCTGCGCACCGGCCGGAAGGTGGAGATCACCAAGATCAAGACGACGGGCGACGTGATCCTCGACGTCCCGCTGGCGAAGGTGGGCGGGAAGGGGCTCTTCGTCAAGGAGATCGAGGAGGCTCTCCTCGAGGATCGCATCGACCTGGCCGTCCACTCGATGAAGGACGTGCCGACGGACCTCCCGGACCGCCTGGAGATCGTCTGCATCACGCGGCGCGAGGATCCGCGCGACGCCTTCCTCTCGGCGAAGCACGCCCGCTTCGAGGATCTCCCGAAGGGGGCGAAGGTGGGGACGAGCTCGCTGCGGCGGCAGACCCAGCTCCTGGGCCTGCGCCCGGACCTCTCGATCGTCCAGCTCCGGGGGAACCTGGACACGCGGATCCGGAAGATGGAGGAGGGGCAGTACGACGCCATCATCCTCGCCGCCGCGGGGCTGCGCCGCCTCGGGTGGGACGGCAAGATCCGGGAATACCTCCCGGCGGAGCTTTCGATCCCCGCGATCGGGCAGGGGGCGCTGGGGATCGAGATCCGGCGGGACGACGCGCGCACCCGGGAGGCGGTGTCGTTCCTCGACGACCGGGAGACGTCCCTCGCCGTGCGGGCGGAGCGCGGGTTCCTGAAACGCCTGGAGGGGGGGTGCCAGGTCCCGATCGCGGCGCACGGCGCGGTGGACGGGAGCAACATCACGCTCGCGGGTCTGATCGGCCGCCCCGACGGAACGGAGATCCTGCGCGGAACGCGAAGCGGCGGCGTGGCGGACCCCGAGGCGATCGGCGTCGCCCTCGCCGAGGAGCTCCTCGCGCGCGGAGGGAAGAGGATCCTCGACGAGGTGTACCGGCAGTCCGGGCCTCCCCGGGGATGACGCTCTCGGGAAAGCGGGTGCTCGTCACCCGCAGCGCCGAGCAGGCAGGGGAGCTCGCCGCGCTGGTACGGGACGCCGGCGGGGTGCCGGTCCTGTTTCCCACGATCCGCCTGGTCCCCCCGGAAGACACGGTTCCCCTCGATCGGGAGATCGGCCGTCTCACCTCGTTCGACTGGGTCCTCTTCACCAGCGCCAACGCGGCGCGCTTTTTCCGCGAACGGGCGGACCGTCTGGGCCTTTCTTCCTGGCCGGGAAGCGTGAGGGCCGCCAGCATCGGGCCCGGCACGACGCGGGCGCTGGAGTCCCTCGGCGTCCCCGTCCTCCTCACCGCGGAGACGCACACCGGGGAGGGGCTCTTCGAGGCGTTGCGGCCGCACGGCGTCTCCGGCAGGCGGTTCCTCCTCCCCCGCGCGGAGGAGGGAAGGGAAACGCTCCCGGAGCTCATCGCCCGGGAGGGGGGCGAGGTGGTCGCCGTGGTCGCCTACCGCAACGGGCTGGCGGAACGGGACGAGTCGGCGGCGGAGGAGATCGTCTCACGGCCACCCGACGTGTGCACCTTCGCGTCCCCGTCGTCGTTCCGGAACCTCTTCGAGCTGCTGGGGGAGGAGAAGGCCCGGGAGATGCTCGGCAGGAGCCGCATCGCCGTGATCGGCGAGGTGACCCGCCGGGCCGTCGAGCAGCGGGAATTCCGGGTGGACATCGTGCCCGAAACGTATACGCTGAAAGGGATGGTGGACGCCGCCGCGGCGTACTTCGCGCGGCGCCCGGACGCCGCCCCCCGGTAGGGGGCGTCGGGCCACCGCCCCGGGAGGAGACCGATGCAGTACCCCGAATACCGGCCCCGCCGGCTCCGGCGGAACGAGACGCTCCGCCGGATGGTCCGGGAGACGAAGCTCTCCGTGGACGACCTCATCTACCCGCTTTTCGTCGCCGCCGGGAAGAACATCCGCCGGGAGGTTCCCTCGATGCCGGGGGTGTTCAACCTCTCGGTGGAGAACCTCGTGAAGGAGGCCAGGGAGGTCCGCCGGCTCGGGATCCCGGCGGTGCTCCTCTTCGGCATCCCCGCGAAGAAAGACCCGCTGGGAAAGGACGCGTATTCCGATCGCGGAATCATCCAGACCGCAGTGCGCGCGCTGAAGGACGCCGTGCCGGACCTGATGGTCGTCACCGACGTCTGCTTCTGCGAGTACACCGACCACGGCCACTGCGGGATCCTCCGGGACGGCGACGTGGACAACGACGCCACGCTGGAGATCCTCGCCCGGAGCGCCGTTTCCCACGCGAAGGCAGGCGCGGACATCGTGGCGCCTTCCGACATGATGGACGGGCGCGTGGGCGCGATCCGGAAAGGGCTCGACCGCGAGGGGTACTCCCGCGTCCCGATCATGTCGTACGCGGCGAAGTACGCCGGCGCGTTCTACGGGCCGTTCCGCGACGCCGCGGAGAGCGCGCCGAGCTTCGGCGACCGCCGCTCCTACCAGATGGACTCTCCCAACGCGCGGGAGGCTCTGCGCGAGGTGTCCCTTGACGTGATGGAGGGGGCCGACATCGTGATGGTAAAGCCCGCCCTCGCCTACCTCGACGTCATCTACCGGGTCCGGCAGGCGTTCGATCTTCCCGTGGCCGCCTACAACGTCTCCGGAGAGTACTCGATGGTCAAGGCGGCCGCGAAGCTCGGATGGATGGACGGGGATCGCGCGATGATGGAGGTCCTCGTCTCCATCAAGCGGGCCGGGGCGGACCTCGTCATCACCTACGCCGCGAAAGAGGCGGCGAAGGCGCTGGGAGGGTGAGACGTTGTCGCTGCTGCCGCCCGAAAAGCCCCCGTACCGCGTGGTGGAGCTGTCCGAAGTGTCCGACCAGGCGATCGAGGAGGTCCTGAACCGGGAGAGCGGGGAGGGGTTCCGGTTCGAGTCGATCCACTTCGTGACGCAGCAGGGAGGCCGCCGTCCCTCGATGGCGTTCCTCTTCTTCACCCGCGAAGGGCGCCCCGGGGGAGCGTAGTGCGGCTTCCCTGGGAGGAGCGGCGGGAGTTCTTCCAGGACGCCCGGCGGGCGCGGTACCTGGCGCGGGTCGCGGGGAAGGCGGCGGACCTGATCCTGGCGATGTCCCTGTGGCACATCCCGGGCGCGGCCGGGGTGCTCGCCGCCCTCTTCTACATCCTGATGTGCGACGGCTTCCCCGGCGGGCGGAGCCTCGGGAAGTGGCTGACCGGGCTGAAGGTCGTCCGGATCGACCGGGAGGGGATGGACTTCGCCTCCTCCCTGATGCGGAACCTCAGCGTCGCCTCCCCGTTCCTCCTCTTCCTCTTCCCGGTGATCGGGCCGTTCCTCGCCTACACCCTCGGGGGGGCCGTCCTCCTGATCGAGACGTACCTCGGGTTCTACGACCCCGACGGGCAGCGGGCGGGGGACACCTTCGCCGAGACCCTCGTTGTGGAACACCCGCAGGTTTCCGATGCCAACCCTCCATTTGATCGACGGGCATAACGTCCTCTACCGGACCTTCTTCGGCGTCCCGCGCCTCACCGCCCCGGACGGCACGCCGACGAACGCCGTGCTCGGCGTCGCCCGGATCCTGCTGAAGATCCTGCGGGAGGAGAATCCCGCCGCCGTCGCCGCCGTCTTCGACTCCCCGGGCCCCACGCCGCGCCACGAACTCTTCCCCGAATACAAGGCGAACCGCATGAAGGTGCCCGAGGACCTCGCCGCCCAGATCCCGGTGGTGGAGGAGTTGATCGACGCCCTCGGGATCCCGCGCCTGGCCGTCCCCGGCGTCGAGGCGGACGACCTCATCGGGACCCTCGCGCGGCGGGCGGAGGAACGGGGGATGGACGTGGTGATCGTCTCCTCCGACAAGGACCTGTACCAGCTCGTGTCGAAGCGGGTTACGGTCCGGGACGGACTGAAGGGGAACACCGTCGGGGAGGAGCAGGTGGAGGAGGTCTTCGGCGTCCCCCCGGGGAAGGTGACCGACCTCCTGGCGCTGGCGGGCGACCCTTCGGACAACGTCCCCGGCGTTCCGGGGATCGGGGAGAAGACCGCCTCCGGGCTGATCCGGGAGTTCGGGTCCCTGGAGGAGCTGCTCGCCCACACCGGGCGGCTTTCGGGGAGCCGCCGGGAGAAGATCGAGCGGAACGCCGACGCCGCGCGCCTGTGTCACCGGCTGGTGACCATCGACCGGGACGTGCCCGTCCCGACAGGGCCGGAGGAGCTTGTCCCCCGCGGGATCGACACCTCCCGGGTGGCGCCCCTCTTCCGGCGCCTGGGGTTCCGCAAGCTCCTCGAGGAACTCGACCTCCCGGAGTTCGCACCCGCGATTCCCGGGGCCGGCGCGCCGAAGGCGGTGGCGTGGATGCGGCCCGATTCGCTGGAAGGATGGCTCCGCGCGCTGGGTCCCGGGCATCGCGTCGCCGCGGGGCTTGCCTACGACGGGGAGCGGGAGACGTGCGTCGGTGTCGCCGTCGAGGGGGAACCGGTCCACGTCCTGCCGGCAGGGGCAGCGCTCGAAGCCGCGACTGCCCTTTGCGGGCTCGGCGCGACGATCTCCCTGTACGACGGGAAATCCCTCTACCGCCGCGGCGCGCGGGAAGCGCCCTCGGAAGATCTACGGCTCTTCGACGTCCAGGTGGCGGGGTACCTGCTGGCCCCCGACGAGGGGACGCCCGCCTTCCCGAAGCTGCGCTCCCGGTTCCTGCCCTCCTCCCTCGCCGCGGCAGAGGGGGAGACGCCGGAGGAGCGCGCCGCGGAGCGTGCCTCCGCGATGCTCGCCCTGGGGGACGTCCTCCGGGAGAGGCTGGACGAGGCGGGCCTCCTCGCCGTCTTCCGGGACCTCGACATGCCGCTCCTGCCCGTCCTGCACCGGATGGAGGAACGGGGAATCCGGATCGATCCGGAGATCTTCCGGACCCTCTCGGGGGAGCTCGCGCACGACATCTCCGCCATCGAGGGGAAGGTGGCCGC
Organism: Candidatus Deferrimicrobiaceae bacterium; assembly: GCA_036390495.1. GTDB lineage: Bacteria > Desulfobacterota > Deferrimicrobia > Deferrimicrobiales > Deferrimicrobiaceae > JAGGAJ01. The sequence goes on from DASWBR010000070.1 coordinate 7,072, forward strand.
CGCGGCCGGAACGGAGTTCAACATCAATTCCCCGAAACAGCTCGCGTTCCTCCTCTTCGAGAAGCTCGGGCTTCCGCCGGTCAAGAGAACCAAGACCGGGTTCTCCACCGACGTGGAGGTGCTGGAGCAGCTCTCGGGGCTCCACGAGATCCCGTCGCTGGTCCTGGAATACCGGAGCCTCGCGAAGATCCGGTCCACCTACGTCGACGTCCTCCCCGGGCTGGTCGACCCGCGGGACGGCCGGATCCACACGACCCTGCACCAGACGCAGACGGCCACGGGGCGCCTCTCGTCGTCCGACCCCAACCTCCAGAACATCCCGATCCGCACCGCGCTGGGACTCCGGATCCGGTCCGGCTTCGTCGCGGAGGAAGGGAACCTCCTCATCGGCGCGGACTACTCCCAGGTGGAGTTGCGGCTCCTCGCCCACCTTTCCGGCGACGCAGAGCTGATCCGCCGGTTCCGCGAGGGGGACGACATCCACGCCGCCACCGCGGCGGCCGTATTCGGGGTGGACCCCGCGGGGGTTACAGCGGAACTGCGCCGCCGGGCGAAAGTGATCAATTTCGGCATCCTGTACGGCATGAGCCCGTTCGGTCTTTCCCGGGAGCTCGGTATCGGAGGGAAAGAGGCCAAGGCGTACATCGACCAGTATTTCGATCGGTATCCCGGTGTAAAGGATTACATTGAGGAAATAAAGTCAACTGCCCGGAAAAACGGGTATGTTTCAACGATAATGGGGCGCCGGCGCTTCCTGAAGGACATCGACTCCCGGAACCGGGTGCTCCGCGAGGCGGCCGAGCGGATGGCCGTCAACACCCCGATCCAGGGGAGCGCCGCGGACCTCATCAAGCTCGCCATGATCCGGGCCGACCGGGATTTCCGCGGGCGGGGGATGGGGGCCCGGCTGATCCTGCAGGTGCACGACGAACTGATCGTCGAGGCGCCGGATGCGGAAGCCGCAGTGGCCGGCACGGCGCTCCGGGAGGCGATGGAGGGGGTCGCGTCGTTGTCGGTGCCCCTGACCGTCACCGTGAGCCTGGGGAAGAACTGGGGGGAAATCCACTGAATTTCCGGGTCCGCCGGATGAATACTCCCCGGGGCGGCGCCGTCCTATGAACGGGAAGGCGGCCGCGTCCGACGACGATCTGATCCGGGCAACCCTGGGCGGGGACGAAGGGGCGTTCCGGGAGCTCGTGGAGCGGTACAAGGGGCGGGCGTTCGGGGTGGCGGTCGGGATTGTAGGAGACGGGGACGACGCGATGGACGTGGTCCAGGATTCGTTCGTGAAGGCGTATTACAACCTGAAGGAGTTCCGCTTCGGAGCGAGCTTCTACACCTGGTTCTACCGGCTCCTCGTGAACCAGGCGATCGACCGGTGGCGCAAGACGTCCCGGTCGGCGGAGGTTCCCCTCGACGAGAGGTGGCTCTCCGAGGACGCCTCGCCTCCGGACTCCTTCGCGTACCCGAGGACCCCGGAGGAGATCGCCTCGAACCGCGAACTGGGGGAAGCGCTCCAGCGGGCGATCGCGGCCCTCCCGGAGTATCACCGGGCGGTGATCCTCCTGAGGGAGGTGGAAGGGATGGCGTACGAGGAGATCGCGAAGGTCCTCGGCTGCTCGGTGGGGACGGTGATGTCCCGGCTGCACTACGCGCGCGGGAAGCTGAAGGAGGCCCTGAAGAGCCACAGGGCCGGATAAGGAAGGGACGACGATGGATTGCAGGACGGCTCGCCGCAGGATCGAGGAGCAGGCGGACGGGCTCCTCCCGCGGGAGGAGCAGGGGGAACTTTCCGCCCACCTCTCCGCCTGCGAGGCGTGTGCGGCGGAGGAGCGGGCGGTATCCGCGGTGGGGCCCCTGCTGCGCGCCTGGACCGGGGCCCGCGCCGCGGAAAACGCTCCCCGGCTGGATGCGATGTGGACTCGCGTCCGCGCGGGGATCGAGGAGCGGGGGGAGGCGCCGCCCCGGCGGGCGTGGATTCCCCGGTGGGCCTGGCTCCCCGCGGCCCTCGCCCTTGCGGTCTCCGCCGTGCTGCTTTACCCTACAGGGACCGGGCGGCAGCCGTTCCACCCGCGCAGCTTCGACGTCGCGGTGGAGGACGTGGAGTCCGACACCGCGACGGTGGCCCTCGTCGACAAGGGGGAGGACCTTCCCAGGGTGATCTGGATCATCGAAGATGCCAAGTCGTAACACTCCCTCCGGCCCCTACCCGGCGGCCTTCGCGTTCCTCTTCCTGCTCCTGCTCTTCGCGGGGACGGGGGGCGCCGTCGCCTCGGAGCCGGTTTCCGTCGAGGTCGGTTCGGTCTACGCCTCCAACGAGGGGTCCTCGATGGACCCGGTCCTCGGCAACATCCGCGGCAAGCTCCAGGCGATGTTCAACTACACGTCCTACCGGCTCCTCGACCGGAAGCGCCGCTCCCTCGCGGTGGGGGAGAGCGGGGAGTTCGAGCTCCCGGGGCGCCGGGCGATGCGGGTCACGCCGCAGCCCGCGCAGGGGAACAAGGTTAGGCTCTCCGTACAGATCACGGAGGGGTCGAAGAACCTCCTCACGACGACCCTGGGCCTGAGCCGGGGCGGGATGGTCCTCGTCGGCGGCCCTTCCCACCAGGCCGGCGTCCTCATCCTCATCATCTCCGCGGAATAGCATCTCGCCCCGTTCCCGCGTCCCGGGGGAATTCCGCCGGAAGGTATTTTTCCCTTCTTCGTTGAATATCCCCATCACTCCCGTCGTCGGACGGGTGGGCAAGGTACAGCACCCGGAACATGGCCGGTCGCCAAGGGCCTCCGGGACGAAGGAGGAAACGATGAAAAAGACGGTTTCCATCTTGCTGGCCGCGGGACTCCTCGCGGCGGCCCCCTGGTCCGCCTCGGCGGGCGGCCGCGGGGGAGGGTATTCCGGACACGGAGGGGGATATTATTCCGGGCACGGCGGGTACGGAGTCGGCGCGTTCTTCGCCGGCCTGATCGGCGGGGCCATCCTCACCACGGTCATCGCCGGTTCACAGCCGGCGGTGGCGTATGCACTCCCACCGGCGTACGTTCCGCCGCCCCCGCCGCAGGTCTGGGTGCCGGGCCGCTACGAGGTGCGGGTCGACCGCCAGTGGATCCCCGGGCACTGGGAGTTCGAACGGTATTCCCGGCACCGCGACGATGACGACGATGGCTATCGCGGCGGCCGGAAGGTCTGGGTCCCTGGCCAATATCGTGACGTGCAGGTCCAGGTCTGGGTCCCCGGCCACTGGGAAGAGCGGGGATAGCGGGATATAATCGCCGGGTGGGCAACGAGTCGGTATCGACCTCGGGGACGCCGCTTCGGAACTCCCTCTGGAACCTGCTGTTCCGGGTGGTGTCCTCCACCGATTTCTCGAAGATCGCCTGGACCACGGTCCTTCGTGGCGCCGCCCTCGCCTTCTTCCGGGAGCCGATCGACGAACTCCCCCTGGCCGACAACGACGCGTCCCGCCTCGTCCTGAAGGATCGGTTTTTCGCGCTCCCCGAACACCGGGTATACGACCTCTTCGAGTTTCTCCTGTCCGACGACCGGGGAGGACTCAAGGAGATCGACCGGAAGCTGATCCGGCGCGGGGCGAACGAATTGCTGGAACGGGAGGCGGCGCCGTTGCGGCTTTACCGCGACCGGTTCCGCCCGTTCCAGGGAGCCCTGGAATTCGACGAGATGTCGGCGGCGGAGGAGGCGGTGTCCCTCTTCGACCTCGCGGCGGCGCGGCGGCACCTCGACGCCGCTTACGCGTACCTGTCGCGGCGGCCGGAGCCGGAGTCCCGGGGGGCGCTGAGGGAAGCGGTCCTCGCGGTGGCGGCGGTTGCGCTGGAGGTCGCCCGCCGGGACGTGCCGGGGGACGGGGCGCCGCCGTGCCTGGTCGTGGGGTCGGTGGACCATGCGGCGAAGGCGGCGGGGATCCCGCCCGACCTGTTGCAGGGAATCGGGGCGCTCCTGCGCCGCGCCCATCGGCTGAGCGGTCTTCCGGTCGGTGGAGAAACTCCGGTTGAGCCGGAGCCGGTGGATCACCGCGAGGCCCACCTCCTGGTGGTGTTCTCCTCCTCGCTCGTGCCCTACCTTTTGGGGGGACACTCCCGGTCCAGGCCGGGGACGAAGGGGTAGAGTGTCCCCCGCCGGCTAAGTCCGGGAGAGGCGCTTCCGCGCAGCAGCCGTTGCTCGGATCCGTTGCAGCGCGGGCACGATCTCCATGGCGCTCGGGACGACCGAGAAGAGCTCCACGTTCCGCCTCGTCACCGCCCCCCACGACACGGCCTGCCGGCAGAATTCCCGCAACGGCTCGAACCACCCGCCGGTGTTCGCAACGACGATCGGCCGGTCGTGGAGGCCGAGCTGCTTCCAGGTGAGGATCTCGAAGAACTCGTCGAGAGTGCCGAACCCTCCCGGGAGGATCGCGAAGGCGTCCGCAAGGCGGCTCATCTCCTGCTTCCGCTCGTGCATCGTGCCCGTCACGACCTGGCGCGTGATCCCCTCGTGGGCCAGTTCCTTCGTGGCGAGGAAGGAGGGGATCACCCCCGTTACCGTTCCTCCTCCTGCGAGGACCGCGTCGGCCAGCACCCCCATCATTCCGACCGAGCCGCCGCCGAACACCAGCTCGATATCCTCTTTCGCCAGGCGGGCGCCGAGGGCGCGGGCTTCCTCCCGGAACGCCTCCGGAAGGTGGTCGCTCGAGCTGCAGAACACGCAGAGGCGGCGAAGTTCCATGCCATAAAAAATAGGAGGATTCCCGGAAAAAGAAAAGGGATCTTTCCCGCTTGACAGAGGGGGGCCGTTAAATGCTATAAATACTATAGACAATAAGGAGGTTTGACCATGTCCCCCTGGTTCAAGGACAATTCCCTGTCCATCGGGAACACCCCGCTGGTGAAGCTGAACCGGATCGTCGAAGGGGCGGGCGCCACCGTGCTCGCCAAGATCGAGGGGCGGAACCCCGCCTACTCGGTGAAGTGCCGCATCGGGGCGTCGATGGTGTGGGACGCGGAGAAGAAGGGGTTGCTGGGCCCGGGGAAGACGATCGTGGAGCCCACGTCCGGGAACACCGGGATAGCGCTCGCCTTCGTCGCCGCCGCCCGGGGCTACGGGATCATGCTGACCATGCCCGAGACGATGAGCATCGAGCGGCGCCAGGTGCTCAAGGCGTTCGGCGCGAAGCTGGTCCTCACGGAAGGCGCGAAGGGGATGAAGGGGGCCATCGAGAAGGCGGAGCAGATCGTCGCCTCCGACCCGAAGAAATATTACATGCCGCAGCAGTTCAAGAACCCCGCCAATCCCGACATCCACGAAGCGACCACGGGGCCCGAGATCTGGGAGGCCACCGGCGGCGCGATCGACGTCCTCGTCTCCGGCGTGGGAACGGGCGGGACGATCACGGGGGTCTCGCGCTACATCAAGAACAAGAAGGGAAAGAAAATCCTCTCCGTGGCGGTGGAGCCGATCCACAGCCCGGTGATCACGCAGAAGCGCAGCGGCCAGCCCCTTGCACCCGGGCCGCACAAGATCCAGGGGATCGGCGCGGGGTTCATCCCCGACGTCCTCGACCTGTCGCTGGTCGACCGGGTGGAGACGGTCACCAACGACGAGTCGATCGCCTTCGCCCGGCGGCTGTCCCGGGAAGAGGGGATCCTCTCCGGGATCTCCTGCGGCGCGGC
>DASWBR010000071.1:0-1613 GCA_036390495.1 Candidatus Deferrimicrobiaceae bacterium
CCACCTGGATGTCGTCGAAATGTTTCTGCTCCATGTCCGCCAGCAGCGCGAACACCCGCTTCGCGTACGGGTCCGTGGCCTTCTCGGCGGACAGGGTGAAGTAGCGCTTCCCGGTCTTCTCGAACCGGAGGGCGCGGGTGATGGCGCTGACGGCGTTTTCCGTCTTCGGGGCGGGCTTTACCGCTTTGGTCATCGGAAACCCCTTTAATGTTGGGATGGTCCTTTCTATATTACCCGGAGGGAAGGCCGGATTTCCAAAAAAAATTCAGGAAAGCTTCCCGCTTTCCTCCCTCTTTCTTGGCCGGCGGTTCGCCTCCAGCACCTTCTTCCGGAGGCGGATCGCGGCCGGGGTCACCTCGACCAGCTCGTCCTCGTTGATGAACTCCAGGGCCGCCTCCAGGGAGAGCACCCGCGGGGGCACCAGGCGCAGCGCCTCGTCGGCGCCGGCGGCGCGGATGTTGGTGAGCTTCTTCTCCTTGGTGATGTTCACGTCCATGTCCACCGGGCGGGAGTTCTCCCCCACGATCATCCCCTCGTAGACCGCCTCCCCCTCCCCGATGAAGAACGCCCCCCGCGACTGCAGGTGGAAGATGGCGTACGCCGTCGCCCGGCCGGCCCGGTCCGCGACCAGCGCGCCGCTGGTCCGCTCGGGGATCGGCCCCTGCCACGGGCCGTACCCGTCGAGCAGGTGGTTGAGGAGGCCGGTCCCGCGGGTCAGCGTCAGGAACTCGGAGCGGAAGCCGATCAGCCCCCGGGACGGGATCCGGTACTCCATGCGGACGCGCCCCTGCCCCGGGTTGGCCATCTTCGTCATCTTCGCCCGGCGGGCCCCCAGCGCCTGGGTCACCGCCCCGAGGTGCGCGTCCGGAACGTCCACGAAGAGGGCCTCCACCGGCTCCAGGACCGTCCCGCCCTCCCGCTTCGTGACCACCTCCGGCCGGGAGACGGAGAGCTCGAACCCCTCCCTCCGCATCATCTCGATGAGGATCGCCAGCTGCAGCTCCCCGCGCCCCATCACGGTGAAGGCGTCGACCGCCGAGAAGTCGATCCGCAGGGACACGTTCCCGAGGAGTTCCTTCTCCAGGCGGGCGCGCAGCTGCCGCGAGGTGACGAACTTCCCCTCCTTCCCCGCGAACGGGGAACTGTTGATCGAGAAGACCATCGACACCGTGGGCTCGTCCACGGCGATTCGCGGGAGAGGCTTCGGTTCCTCCGCGTCGGAGATCGTGTCCCCGATCGTCACGTCCTCCATCCCCGCGAGCGCCACGATGTCCCCCGCGCCCGCCTCGGGGATCTCCGTTCGGGTCAGCCCCTCGTACCCGTACACCAGCGCCACCTTGACCTTCCTTCCCCCTCCCCCGATCCCGCAGAGGGAGACGGTCTCTCCGGCGCGCAGCGTCCCCTCGAAAACCCGCCCCACCGCGAGCCGTCCCACGTAGTCGCTGTAGTCCAGGTTGGTCACGAGGAACTGCAGGGTGGCGCCCGGGTCGCCGGTCGGCGGCGGAACGTGGGAGAGGATCGCGTCGAAGAGGGGCTGCAGGTGCCGCCCCGGTTCCCCGCCGCGGACGGCCGCCGTCCCCGCGCGGGCGTTCGTCAGCAGGACCGGGAACGAA
>DASWBR010000072.1:0-8302 GCA_036390495.1 Candidatus Deferrimicrobiaceae bacterium
GCGCAGCCGGAACAGGAGGGAACGTTCCTCCGCCGCCTGCAGGCGGGCCTGCAACTCCACCGGGTCCTCGCCCGGCTCCACGCGGGGCACCGAGTAGCCGGCCCCCTCCACCGCGGAACGCAGGTCGCCGACGGACCCCACACCCGGGAGGAAGTCCACGCTCGCCGACTGGGCGGCGAGGTTGACGGTCGCGGCCAGCACGCCCGGGACCCCGCGAAGAGCGCGTTCCACCCGGCCCACGCATGAAGCGCACGACATCCCCTGGACGGGAAAGGTGGTGCGTTCGACCGGGACTTCGTATCCCGTATCCCGTATTGCCGCTGCGAGCCGCCAGGGGCCGACCTTCTGCGGATCCACGGTGACGGTGGCGGTCCGCGCCGCCAGGTTGACCGACGCGGACTCGACTCCCTCGACCCGGGCGAGCGCTTTCTCCACCCGCGCCACGCATGAGGCGCACGACATCCCCGCGACAGGAAGGGTCCAGCGGTTCCGGCCCTCGGGGGTAGGGGGCACCCCGGTCCCGGGGGAGTTTTGCCCCCCGCCGGAGGGACCTTCTGGAGGCTCCTCGACTTTTGCGGGCGGTTCTCCCGGCGGCGAGTACCACGCCGCGCAGTTGATGACCCGATCCTCGCTCATTTTTTCATTGTAAACCGGATAGCGGACGGGCGCCGGGACGGGCGAATTGTTGCTATACTCCTGTTGCGCGCCTGTAGCTCAGGTGGATAGAGCAGCTGCCTTCTAAGCAGCGGGTCCGAGGTTCGAGTCCTCGCAGGCGCGCCAGCTTCTTCCGGCGGAATTCCCGCTTCGTTTTCCAATTCCGGGGGGTGAATGCGGAAACCGTTGTACCTGGCGATCCTCGGGGTTTCCATCGCGGTGGCCGCCGTTGCCGTCGGCATTGCCCTGACCCGGTACCTTTCCCTGAGCGCCTACTCCCCGAAGGTGTCCACGGCCGCGGCCGCCGCGGAGGAATCCGGGACACCCCCGTCGCCCGTCGAGGAGTGGAAGAACCCGTTCTCCCCGTCCCAGGGGATGAAGGTCCCTTCCCGTCTCCCGTCGGCCGCGGGGAAGGGGACCTTGCCCGTCTCCCGGACGAATTTCGTTCTCGTGGGAACCATCGTCTCCGCCACGCCCTCCGCACGCCGTGCGATCCTCTGGGCCGAGGGGATGAAGGAACCGAGAGCGTACAGGGAAACGGAGGAGGTCGAGCCGGGCACCGTGCTCGCCTCCGTCGAGCGGGACAAGGCCTGGCTTGCGCGGGGGGGCGAGCGGGAGATGCTGGAACTGCTCCCCGTGGGGAGCCGGGCACGGGGCCCGGCGTCGCCTCCCGGCGCCTCGAGGCCGCCCGTGGCGCAGGTCGTTCCTGTCCCGGCGCCCCCCCCTGTCGTCGGCGCCACGCCCGGCATGGGGGAGGCCGGAGGCGATGAGGATGAGGGCCCCCGCCGGAAACGCCGTCCGGCAAGGGGCCGTCAGGACAGGTGACCCGGCCGGGTTACCGGGAATCCGGCTGCCGGGAGGCGGAAAGACAATAGGTGGGGTCCCCCATGGAGGCAGCGACCCTCCTCTCCACCAGCAGCCTGTCGGCGGACTGGTCCACGGCGTCAAAGCCCGGTTCCAGCCAGCCCGCGCTGTAGTAACCTTCCTCCACCTTGTGGACCATGCGGGCCAGTCCCACCTTCACCCTCGCGAGATCCCTGGGCGAGCAGGAAGCGGCGCCGAGCCGTTCGGTTTCGGAGATCTTTGCGGAGATCGCGTCGGCGCGCTCCATGGGATCGACCGCCTTGGCCTGCATGGTGGAGCACCCGGCGGCCAGGAACATCGCCGCCACCAAAAGGTACCGGTATCTCATTTCGCGCCTCCTCCCCCTCTGGCGATCACCGTAGCGGAATACCTTTTCGAATTCCCGGCCATCTCGATGACTCCGAAGTAATCCCCCTCCCTCAGTTCACGCTCCGCGAGCACGAGGTACTCCTCCGCCATGTAATACTCGAATGGCGCGATGTGCTCTCCCCCCGCATCTGTTGCCATCCGGAAGTGCGCCCTTGCGTCCTCGACCGCCTGGACCCTGGCGGTCCTGGACGGTTTCTGCTGCGAACCGGCGTTTTGCTTTGTCTCCGCCCCGGCATATCCGGCCGTGACACCGAGGAAGAACAATCCTGACAGGACTCCTGCAATCCATGCCTTCACCTTCGTCCTCCTCTCACCGCGTCTTGAACTTCCCCTCTGAATTCGGTCTGTTATTGGCAGAACCCGGTGTCGAGGCAAGGAAAGCAAGGAGCGGGCCATCGCTGGAAAAAGCCGTTTAATTAACGAAAACGATGTTTTGGGGTTTCCATTGCCATCTGTCGGGGATTTCAGATCCGTATCCCGGGGGGGATGCTTTACCGTATTGAACTACCCGGGATAGGGAAAACCTTGAGGGAACGCCATGCGGAGGATATCAAGTGAGGGCGGGGAGAACCGCCCTCCTCACCGACGCGCCGGACTCATCCCGCCGCCCGGAGCTTCCTCTCGACGTGCACCGTGCTGGCCTGTGGCCCCTTCTCCCCCGCTTCCTCGTGGAACCGGACCGGGCCCCCTTCCTCTTAGACGTCCTCGTATATGCGGTGCAGGGCACGCTCCCGCCCGACGACGATTTCGTGTTCTGGCAGGTCGAGCCGTTTCGCCCCCCTAATCGTCGAAGTCGCCCTTGGCCCCCTTGTCGCCGGAAAGCGTCTTCGCCCTCTCGACGATCTTCCCCTCTGTCCACTCGGCCGGGTCCTCGATCCGGCCCGCCTTGGGCCCGAGGTCGAAGGAGCCCGCCGAAAGGATCGCCTCCAGGGCGAGCGGCGCGGTATCCTTCGCGTTGAAGACCTGCGTCATCATCTTGAACGCGAACTCCTCGACTCCTTTCGACATCCTCTCGCGGATCCCGGAGGGCTGGGCGAGGAGCCGGTTCTCGAACGGCAGGTTGAGGCTCTTGTAGTCCCCCTTCTTCCACCCTTTCCCGTCGGCGTAGGCGACCATCTCGGCCCACGTCTCCTCGGCCACCCCCTCGCCCTTCCGCTTGATGAACCGCCCCTCGGGGTCGAGCTTCGCGTTCCCGTAGTCGTTGACCTCGAGACCCCAGGAGATCATCTGCAGGGCGGTGGCCACGTTCGCCTTGGTCGTGCGGGTCCGGTTCGCGATCTCCCGGAGCCGCTCGGAGCTGTTCCCCGAGGTCCCGTGCTGGGCGCCGCTGACGTGGAACGCCGCGATGGCCTCGTGGATCTCCGCGGTCAACCCCACCTGGATGCCGGCGTCGGACGCCTCGATCCCGTGGGTGGTCCCGTTGTTCAGGGCGATCCAGTCCGGGGAGATCCCCCGCGCGTTGAGCCCGCGGACGAGGAACAGAGCCTCGCCGGGGGTCGAGAGCCCGGAGGAGCCCTTGATCTCGCCGACCTCGGTTTCCAGGCCGGCCCACTTCGGGATGTACGGGTTGATGGCGATGCTGGCGAGGAGGTTCCTGTCGTCCGGCTGGTGGGAGGCGTCGATGGCGATCGACGTGATTCCCGCCTCGAACATCGTGGGGATCTCGACCTTCGCCGCCTCGAGATCCTTGTCGTTCTTGATCCCGTAATGGTCGGCGTGGATGGCGACGGGAACGGTGATCCCCATCTCGTTGCAGAGGGCGTCGACGATGCGCGCCATGTTCCAGTAGTTGACGGCACAGTACGCCTTCTGGCCTCCCTCCGACTTGGCGATCTCGATGATCACGGGGGCGTTTGCTCTCTGTGCGGCCCGCAGCGCGCCCCGGATGACGAAATAGCTGCGCCCGTTGGCGGCCATCGCGATCGCCCTTCCCTTCGCCCGCATCGCCCGGTCCACGACCTTCCCGCTGACGATCAGGGCCCGCGAGTGGGGGAAGAGCGCCTTGACGTTCGGGGGGCGTCCGACCTGAAGGGCCTTTTCGAAATCCGCTGCGTACGCCATGGAATGTCTCCTTTTGAGGGGGTGAATCCGGCTTAGAGGATTTTCCCCCGGATCGGGCCCGGGGGCAAGGCTCCCCGCGAATCGTTCCGGATTGAGGCGAACCTCAGCGCTCCGAGGGGGAAACCGGCCTCCGCGCCCGCTTGACCTCTCCGCGCTGAAGCTTCTCCGCAAGCCGCCGCTCTTTCGACGCAGCGGGGGGCCGGGTTTTCTCCCGCTTCGGGGGCGGGACGGCGGCTATCCGGATCCACGCCGCGAGGCGTTCCCTCGCGTCCCGGCGGTTCCGCTCCTGCGTCCGGAAACGGCCGGCCTCGATGATCAGGACGCCGTCGCGGGTCACCCGGTTCCCCGCGATCCGGAGCAACCGCTCGCGCACCTCGCCGGGGAGGGAACGGGAGTTCCGCACGTCGAACCGCAACTGGACGGCGGTCGCAACCTTGTTGACGTTCTGCCCGCCGGGCCCGGAGGCCCGGACGAACCGTTCCCGGATCTCCCCCTCGTCGATCCGGATCGTCCCCGTCACGCGGATCATGTCCCCATGGTATCAGGGACGCCTCCCCCGCGGAAAAGGATTCCCTTGCATCCCCCGCCCGATGGAGCTAATCTATGCCCATCGATTCGATACTCCACCGCGGGATGCTGCCACGAACCCCCACCGAAGTCTCCCCCCATAACGTTACAGCCTGATCCCACGGCGATGCTCGAGAGGACCACCATTCCAACTCCCGGGAGGGTACCATGTCGTTCGAACTGAAGGTCCAGCTCCACCTGAATGGCAAGCGCGGGGTCGACATCATCCACGACCCGATCCTCAACAAGGGAACCGCCTTCACCGAAAGCGAACGCGACACGCTGGGACTTCGCGGGCTCCTTCCGGCGCGCATCGGCACCCAGGAGCGGCAGGTGATGCGCGTGATGGAGAACCTCCACCGGAAGGCGACCGACATCGAGAAGTACATCTTCCTCGTCGCGCTGCAGGACCGCCAGGAGAACCTGTTCTACCGGGTGGTCATGGACCACCTCGACGAGATGATGCCCATCATCTACACGCCGACAGTGGGCCAGGGGTGCATCGAGTTCGGACACATCTTCCGCCGGCCGCGCGGCCTCTACATCTCCTACAAGGACCGGGGCCGGGTCCGGGAGATCCTGAGGAACTGGCCGTACGGCGACGTCCGCATCATCGTCGTCACCGACGGGGAGCGCATCCTGGGGCTGGGGGACCTCGGCGCAAACGGCATGGGCATCCCGGTCGGCAAGCTCTCCCTGTACACCGCCTGCGCAGGGATCCACCCGGCACAGTGCCTCCCCGTCATGCTGGACTGCGGGACGAACAACGAGACGCTCCTCTCGGATCCCCTCTACATCGGGCTGCCGGAGAAGCGGCTGCGGGGGGAGGCGTACGACGCGCTGGTGGAGGAGTTCGTGACCGGCGTGCAGGAGGTCTTCCCGAAAGCGTGCATCCAGCTCGAAGACTTCGGGAACGCGAACGCGTTCCGGCTCCTCCACAAGTACCGCGACCGCTCCTGCACCTTCGACGACGACATCCAGGGCACGGCGGGCGTCACCCTGGCCGGGATCTACTCGGCCCTGGGGATCACCGGGAACCGGCTGTCCGACCACAAGTTCCTCTTCCTCGGCGCGGGCGAGGCCGGCATCGGGATCGGGGACCTGATCGTCACCGGCCTGATGGCGGAGGGGATGGCGGAGGGGGACGCGCGGCGGAAATGCTGGTTCGTGGACTCCAAGGGGCTCGTCGTCAGGAGCCGGACCGATCTGGTGCACCACAAGCTGCCGTACGCGCACGACCACGCGTTCCTCGGCGACCTCCTGCAGGCCATCGAGACGATCCGGCCGACCGCCCTCATCGGGGTCTCCGGCATGCCGCGGACGTTCACGAAGCCCGTCGTCGAGGCGATGGCCCGGCTGAACGAGCGGCCGATCGTCTTCGCCCTGTCCAACCCGACGTCGAAATCGGAGTGCACGGCGGAGGAAGCGTACACGTGGACGGACGGGCGCGCGATCTTCGCGAGCGGCAGCCCGTTCCCGCCGGTCACGTACAAGGGGAAGACGTTCGTTCCGGGCCAGGGGAACAACGCCTACATCTTCCCCGGGGTCGGCCTGGGAGTGATCGCCAGCGAGGCCGCCCGCGTGACGAACGAGATGTTCTTCGTCGCCGCGAAGACGCTGGCAAAGATGGTCACGTCGGAGGATTACGCGAAGGGCCGGATCTACCCGGGCCTGGACCGCATCCGGGAGGTCTCCGCCGCCATCGCCGTCGCCGTCGCGGAAGTGGCCTTCCACGGCGGCCTGACGGCGATGAAGCGCCCGGCCGACCTGCCGGCGTACGTCCGCTCGCAGATGTACGACCCGGCGTACGTGGAGTACGGCGCGCGCCCGTAGCTCAGGTGGACCGGGGCTCCGCGCGGCGTTCCGCCCGGGCGGGCCTCCGGCCCAGGACGGCAAGGCCCATGTCGTCGAGGAGGGAGTAGACGACGGGGGTGGCGAGCAGGGTAAGCAGGAGCGAGAGGGTCTGGCCGCCGATCACGACCACGGCGATCACCCGCCGCTCCTCCGCCCCGGGCCCGGAACCGACGGCCAGCGGGAGCATGCCGGCCACGAAGGTGAGGGTGGTCATGAGGATGGGGCGGAGCCGGTCGCGGTTCCCCTGGAGGATCGCCTCCGCCCGCTCCATCCCTCCCGCCCGCAGGCTGTTCATGTGGTCGATCTGCAGGATGGCGTTCTTCTTGACCACGCCGAACAGGACCAGGACGCCGAGCGCCGAGTAGAGGTTCAGGGTGGCGCCGGTGGCCCCGATCGACAGGAGCGCGAAGGGGACCGAGATCGGCAGGGAGAGCAGGATCGTGAAGGGGTGCACCAGGTTCTCGAACTGCGAGGCGAGGATCATGTACATGAACACGATGGACAGGGCGAAGGCCCAGACGAACTCGCCGAATGTCCGCTCGAGCTCCCGCCCCTTGCCGGATACACGGGTCGTGTATCCCGCCGGGAGGTTCATCCCGGACACCTCGGCGCGGAGCGCCGCCAGCCGGTCCGCCAGCGCGTACCCGGGAGCGATGGAGGCCCGCAGGCGGACCTCCCGCTGCCGGTCGAGCCGGTCGATCCGCGAGGCGCTCGGCACCCGCTCGATCCGCGCCACGCTCCCCACCTGGACGAGCCCCCCGCCCTCCCGGGGGACGTAGAGCCGCCCGATCGCCTCGGGATCCGCGCGGTCCTCCTCGCGGAGACGGAGCTGGACCTTGTAATCCTCGTTGACGGCGGGGTCCGTGAAGCGCGAAACCTCCTCGTCCCCGCCCACCATGAGCCGCACGGCAGTCCCGACCCGCTCGGGGTCGACGCGGAGGTCGGCGGCCCGGGCCCGGTCGATCTGGACGCGCAGCTCGGGCTTGTCGAGCTTCAGCGTCGTGTCGGCGTCCATCAGCCCGAGGGGCTCCTGCCGGTCCCGGAGACGCTCCGCGTAGCCGGACAGGGCCGCCAGCTCCGGTCCCCGGATGACGAAGTCGACGTCGAACCCTCCCCCGCCGATGTTGAACCCGGGGATGTTCCGGACCGCGACGCGGAGGTCACGGTACCGCCGGAGCTTCCCCCGCACCTCCTGCATGATCTCCTTCTGGGAGCGGTTCCCGCGGAACGCGGCCATCGGGTCCCCGCGGACCAGCGACCGCACGAGCCGGGAGACGGAGAAGACCCGCTCCCCGTGGGGCGCGAGCCGGACGTACGCCCGCCCCTCGTTCACCGCGCCGATGAACCCACCCCCGGCCGTCGCAAGGACCAGCCGCACGCCGGGAACGGCCCGGATATCCGCCGAGACGGCGTCCAGGATCTCGTCCATGCTGGCCAGGCTTGTCCCCTGGGGGGCGACCGCGGTCACGATGAACTCCCCCTCGTCCGCGTTGGCCGGGAGGTAGTCCTGGCGGATCACGCCGTACAGCGGGATCGCCGAGAGGATGACGCCCAGCGAGAGGATCGCCACCGCCACCCGGTGCCGCATGGCGTACCCGAGCGCCCGGGCGTAGCCGCCGTCGATCCACCGGTAGAACCCCCCGCGGGAGCGCGGAGCGCCGCCGGAGCCGTGGGATCCCGCCGCCGCGACCCCGAGCAGCCGCGCGCTCATCATGGGGGTGAGGGTAAAGGAGACGAGGAGGCTCACCAGGACCGCCACGGCGGCCGTGATGCCGAACTGGTAGAGGAACCTCCCGGAGATGCTCGACATGAACGACACCGGGATGAAGATGACCACCAGCGAGAAGGTCGTCGCCGTTACCGCCAGGCCGATGTCGGCCGTGGCGGCCCGCGCGGCCTCGAAGGGCGCCATCCCCTTCTCCTCCACGAACCG
>DASWBR010000073.1:0-3363 GCA_036390495.1 Candidatus Deferrimicrobiaceae bacterium
TTCGCCTTCAAGGTGTCCCTGGCGCCGTTCCACATGTGGACCCCCGACGCGTACCAGGGGGCGCCCACGCTGGTCACCGGCTTCATGTCCGCGGCGGTGAAGGCCGCCGCCTTCGCGGCCCTCGTGCGGGTGGCGCTGCTCGCCTTCCCGGCCCTCTCGCCGACGATGGCGAACGTCCTCTGGGTCCTCGCCGTGCTGACGATGACGGTGGGGAACTTCTCCGCGCTCCTGCAGGACAACGTGAAGCGCATGCTCGCCTACTCCTCCATCGCGCACGCCGGGTACATCCTCGTGGGGCTCGTGTCGGCGGACGTGGCAGGCGGGCAGGCGGCCCTCTTCTACCTTCTGGTGTACGCCTTCATGAACCTGGGGGCGTTCGGCGTGATCATGCTGCTCGCGCAGAAGGAGGACGAGGGGTACGAGATCGGGAACTTCGCCGGGATGGGGTTCCGGTACCCGGTGCTCGGGGGGCTGCTCACCCTGTTCCTCGTCTCGCTGGCGGGGATCCCGCCCACGGCCGGGTTCGTCGGGAAATTCTACCTCTTCAGCGCGGCGGTCAAGAACGGCTACATCGGACTCGCCGTCCTCGGCGTCCTGAACAGCGCCGTGTCGATCTACTACTACCTGCGGCTGGTCGTGTACATGTACATGATGCCGGCCCCGGCCGAACTTCCCGTCCCGCGCCCGCCCCGCACCGCCTTCTCCCTCGCGCTGTGCGCCTCCGCGGCGGTGGTGCTGGTCCTCGGCGTCGTCCCCCGCTCGATGCTCGATTTCGCCGAGCGCTCCATCCTCTCCCTGCTGATGTAGCCCCGGCGCGCGCCGGTCGGGCCCGCTCCGCCCCTGGCGAATCCCCCGGTTTCCCGTGGATGTGACTACATTCATGTTATTATGTGGTCATTGATAATACACCCGCGCGTGCGCGGGGACCGGGGCAGGAGGGTGCGATGATCACCGTTGGGGTCCGGGAGCTGAAGGCCCGGCTGAGCAGTTACATCGGGATCGCCCGGAGAGGGGAAGAGGTCGTCGTGACGACGCGCGGGCGGGAGGTGGCGATTCTCGTCCCGGTCACGAAGGAGCGCATGGCCCTCAAGCGGCTTTCGGAAGGCGGGGAGGTGCGGATGCCCAGGGGGAAGCCGAAGGGGGCCCGGGGCGTGAAGGTCAAGGGGAAGCCGGTGGCGGATACGGTCCTCGGGGACCGGCGTTGATCCTTTTTCTCGACACGAGCGCCCTGGTCAAGCTCTACGTCGAGGAGGACCATTCCGCCGCCGTCCGGGAGTGGGTCGACGAGGCGGAGGTCGTCGCCGCCTGCCGGGTGGCGTATCCCGAGGCGGTCTCCGCCCTGAGCCGGCGGATGCGCGCGGGCGACCTCCC
Organism: Candidatus Deferrimicrobiaceae bacterium; assembly: GCA_036390495.1. Taxonomy (GTDB): domain Bacteria; phylum Desulfobacterota; class Deferrimicrobia; order Deferrimicrobiales; family Deferrimicrobiaceae; genus JAGGAJ01. The sequence goes on from DASWBR010000073.1 coordinate 1,372, forward strand.
GAAGCGCGCGTACGGCGTCGCGTCCCGGGCGTTGCGGCGGGACTGGGACCGGCTAGCGGTCGTCGATTTCCGGGAGGTCGAGGCGGGGCGGCTGGCTGCGAAATACGGCCTCCGGGGATTCGACGCGATCCACCTCTCCTCGGCGTTGACCATCGCTTCCGCCCCGGGCGGACCGGACGTCATATTCACCTCGTTCGACGCCGCCCTCAACCGCGCCGCCGCCAGGGAACGGATGCAGGTCCTTCCTTCCGGCTGACCGGCGTCCTCTGATGTTATTCCGGGCAACCACCGATAGATAGAAGGTATGCGCTGCCCGTACTGCAAAGTCGATTCGATGCGGACGGTCACCACCGCTTCGAGCGTGGAGGTCGACCGGTGCGTCTCGTGCGGCGCCGCCTGGTTCGACCCCGGGGAGGTCCGCGAGCTGACCGAGGGACGGTTCGCGATGGAAGAGGGGGCGGAGGAGAGGAAACCCCCGCCAACGACCAAACCCGGTGAGAGGCGCTCCGCCATGTCCCGGGCGCACCGGGAGGCGGCGGGGATGGAGTGCCCCCGCTGCGGAGGCGCGGTACGCGCATGGGACTTCCAGATGACGGGAATCCCCGTCCTGCACTGCAGGGGGTGCGGGGGGACGCTCGCCTCCCGGAACTCGGTCGCGGAGCTCGCCCGCCGGTCCGGCTTCCAGCGGCGGAACGCGGCGCTCTACGGCGCCCTCGGGGAGACGATGGCCTCGGAGTTGCGGAAACGCCTCGAGCGGAAATACGCCGCCGTCCCGGAAGGGGAATACCGCGGGGAGGCGAAGGCGCCGGGGCTTCCGGTGGTGGTCCCGTTCGGGGACGCCGCCCTCCCGCCGGCCCGGCTCCCGGTGGTGACGTGGGCGCTCGCTGGCCTGACGGTGGCGATGTACATCCTTTCGACGACCGGCGCGGCCGGCATGGACGCGCTTCCGGCCCGCCTCGCCCTGCCTTCCGGCGCCGGGTTCGCGGACGTCCCGCGGTTCCACCTCCTGCTGGCTCCGTTCCTCGCCGGGGGCCTGGTTCCCCTCGTCGCAGGCTGCCTCTTCCTGCTCGTCCTCGGGGACAACGTGGAGGACCGCGTCGGCCGGGGAACCTTCCTCCTCTTCTACATCCTCTGCGGCGCGGTGGCCGGGGCGGCGCACGTGCTTTGGGGGAAGGCCGGCGCGCCACCCGCGCTGGGAGCCGCCGGAGCGGTCGCGGGGGTGCTGGGCGCCTACCTCGTCTTTTTCCCGGACGTGCCGGTGACGATGTACGGGATGGGGGAGACGGTGTCCATCCCCGCTTATCTCTTCGCCTGCGCGTGGGCGGTGGGGGTCTTCCTGTGGGGGTGGGGGCCGGGGCCGCTGTCGGAGCTGCTCAACCCCGGGCCGTACAGCCTGGCCGGGCACCTCGGGGGGTTTACCGCCGGCGTCGCCGGCGCGGCGCTGTGGCGATCTTTCGAAGACGCCGGGAGCGGAAAGCCGGCTTCGGGGTAGCGGGGGAGAGGGGGAAAAAAGAAGGCGGGGATCGCTCCCCGCCTCCGGGAATCGCTTCTGAGAAGCTGCCTGCGGGCCGGTCAGCCGCCGATCTTTTTCATCTCCTTGCCGCAGCCGCACTTGCCGGGCTTGTCGGCGATCGTGTTGCACTTGCACGCCGCGGGGCAGTCGCAGACGTACAGGCCGGCGGTCTTCATCACCTTCTCCTTCTCCTGGCCCTCGAGCTTGAACGTTGCCTTGCCATCCTCGACCTTCGTGACGGTAGCCTTCACGAGCGGCTTCTTGCAGCTGCACTCCCCCTCCTTCGAGGAGATGACTTCGCAGCAGCCGGGCGGGCAGCCGCAGACGTAGTAGGTGTCCCCGACTTTGAGGTTGGTCTTCTCCGCCTCGGCGGCAAACGCCAGGCCGGCAATGGCCAGCGAGAGCGCGAGGACGACCAGGACGGACGTGGAGCGGGTTCCCTTCATGCGTTTGGTTCCTTTCTTTTTGGGATAGGCGAT
>DASWBR010000074.1:0-6870 GCA_036390495.1 Candidatus Deferrimicrobiaceae bacterium
GGGGCCCGCCGTCCCGGAGGGCGATGGAGTGCCTCGCCCGGATCCCGTCGATCCCCTCGTCGACCCCGAGGACGATCGCCGCCCGTTCTTCCCGGACGGGAACCGATATTCCCCCTTCCGCGAGGGCGTCCCGGGCGGCGATCAGGGCGACCTCCTCCACTCGGTGAAACAGCCGGATCCGTTTCCCCGTCTGCGCCAGGGCGCTCTCCGCGAAGGCGACGCGGTCGCCGTGCAGCTGCATCCCCCCGGGATCCCCCCGGCGTACCACGACGGACCCGGCGCCGAGGATGGGGACGGGTATGCGCACCTTCAGCATCCCGCGAGGACGATCGCCGCGTTCTGGCCGCCGAACCCCGCGGAGAGGGAGAGCGCGGCGCGGACCGGAACGGCGCGGGCGCGATTCGGGACGCAGTCCACGTCGCACTCCGGATCCGGTTCCTCGAAATTCGCCGTGGGGGGGACGACGCCGTCCCGGATCGAAAGAAGGCACGCCGCGGCCTCCAGCGCACCGGCGGCGCCGAAGGCGTGCCCCAGCACCGCCTTGATGGAACTGACGGGCACCGCGCGCGCGTGAGTACCCAGGACGCTTTTCAGCGCCCGGGTCTCCATCCAGTCGTTGTAGAGAGTCCCCGTCCCGTGGGCGCTGACGTACTGGATTCTTGCCGGGGCAAGTCCCGCCTCTCGCAGCGCGGCGGCCCCGGCGGCCGCAAGCCCCCTGCCGTCCCGGTCCGGCGCCGTGAGGTGTGCCGCGTCGGCCGCGGACCCGTACCCGGCCACCCGGCCCAGGATCCTCGCTCCGCGCGCCACGGCCACGGCCTCCCGCTCCACCACGAGGAAGGCGGCGCCTTCGCCGAGGGCGAGGCCGGAACGGTTTTTCGAGAACGGGCGCACCAGTCCGGTAGTCAGGGCGTTCAGCGCGCAGAACCCGGAGAAGGAGAACTCGGCAACCGCGTCGACGCCCCCCGCCACCACCACGTCCGCCTCGCCGGCCCGGACCTTCCGGAAGGCAAGACCGACGGCGTCCGTCCCGGATGCGCACGCCGTGGAAACGGTCAGGACCGGCCCGCGGACCCCCGCTTCCCCCGCCAGGGAGGCAGCAAGTCCCCTCATGGGGTATTGCCGCAGGAGGGTCCGGGCGGCCGCCGGATCCATCCCCGGCTCCCGGAAATACCGGTCGCCGCAGGAAACGCCCCCCAGTACCGTCCCGAGAACGACCCCCGCCTTCCGCGGGTCGTTCCCCCTCCACCCGGGACCCGCATCCTGAATCGCCCTCCGGAAAGCGATGCGCGCCATCCGCATCGCCGGATCCCCCCCTTCCCCGGATTCGAGTTGCTCCCGCGGGATCTCCGCCGCCACCCTGCAGGGGTATCGGGACGCGTCGAAGGACCGGATGGGCATGACAGCGTTTTCCCCTGCCTTCAAGCGGCTCCAGAACCGCTCGAGGTCCCCGTCGGGGTTCAGCGGGGAGATCACGCCCATCCCGGTGACGACGACGTTTCCGTTCACCGGTCCCCCTCCCGACATGCCCCCGGGGCGGTCCCGAAGCAGGCAAGAGAGATGCTCCCCTCGACGCCGGAGGAGAGGACCAGCCCCTTCCCGGAAGCAGGTCCGGACGCAAGGGACGCCGTGGACACGGCCATCTGGAACATCGACGCCGCTCCGAACGGGTTCCCGATCCGGGGGGTGATGTCGATGCGACGGATGCCGCCCGCGCGGTTCCCCATCGCCCGCAGCGCCCCCCGGGTCGCCGGCTCGCGATTTCTCCCGGTCGGCAGCACGATGTGGGATACATCGCCGGCGCCTTCCTGGAGGGTCGCCAACTCCCGCCCCACCATCCCCGTGACCGTTGTTTCCACGGGTCTGCGAGGATCCCGGGCGCAGCGGCAAAACAGGACAGGCACCCGGAGAACGGCGCCCCTCCGTTCCGCCGCCTCCGGGGATTCGATGACGAGGGCCGCCGCCCCTTCCCCTTGCTGCGGCGGGTTCCCGCCGTCAACCCCCGATCGGCGGGTGGCCCTGTCCATCTGCCGGTAGGCGTTTTCGATGATCGCCCCCCGCTCTTCCGCGCCCGCGACGATGCACCGGTCGACGATCCCGCACCGGAGCAACGAAAGGGCTGTCGAAAGCACCTGGGCCCCGACCGTCTCCTCCCCGATCAGAGTGTGAACCGGCCCCCGGACGCCGAACGCGATCGCGACGTTTCCCGCGGTTGCGTTCAGGACGGACTCGGAAAACAGCATCGGCGAGGCCCCCTCCGGGCCGTCCTGCAGGTACTCCCGGAAAAATTGCGTGGAAAAGTTGATCGCCCCGTGGGTCGCCCCGACCACGACGGCGGTCCTCGACAGGCCATCCGGGCCGATCGGAAGACCCGCATCCCGGACCGCCAGGGACACCGCTGCCAGCGCGAACCTCGTCGCCGGCGCCACCCTTCGGAAAAGCCGGGCGTTGCCGATGTGATCCTCGAGGGGAAAATCCGGCACCCGGAACTCCGGAACCGTCCGGGACGGATCGGAGAGCGCCAAGGCGACGTCCTTCCCGCCGATGCCGGCGGGAGAGACGCACCCGATCCCCGTGACGACGGCCCGCCCGGTCAAGAAACCCTCCCGGCCGCCCGGAACACCAGCGCGGCGTTGGCCCCTCCGAAACCGAAGGAGTTCGAAAGGGCGACTTCGAGCGTCGGGGCGTCCTCCGCGGCGGTCACGATGCGGAGGCCGCAGGCCGGGTCGGGGTTCGGACAGTTCGCGTTCGGGGGAATGCGGCGATGCGAGAGCGCCATCACCGTCAGGATCGCCTCGACGGCCCCGGCTCCTCCCAACAGGTGCCCGATCATCGATTTCGTGGAACTGACGGGCACCCGCCCGCCCCGGGCCCCCATCACCGAGCGGATGGCGGCCGACTCCATGATGTCGTTGAAGGGGGTGCCGGTGCCGTGGGCGTTGATGTACCCGACTTCCGCCGGGTCGGCATCCGCCTCGTCGAGGGCAAGCTGCATGGCCGCCGCGGCCCCTTTCCCTTCCGGGTCCGGGCGGGTCATGTGGAACGCGTCCGTCGTTTCCCCGTATCCGCTCACCTCCCCCACGATCCGGGCGCCCCGGAGGAGCGCGCCCTCCTCCGGCTCGAGGATCAGCACCCCGGCGCCCTCCCCGAGCGCCATCCCGCTGCGGTCCCGGTCGAACGGCCGGCAGAGTTCCGGGGTAAGAGCCTGCAGGGAGTGGAACCCCGCGAACACGAACTCGCACAGTGGGTCGTAGCCTCCGCAGATCGCGACTTCCGCCTCCCCCGAGCGGACTGCCCGGAAGGCATGGCCGATGGCGTTGGCGCCGGATGCGCACGCGTTGGAGTAGACGACCGGGACACCGGGAAGGGAGAACTCCTCCAGGACGTGGAACCCCTGGCTGTGCGCCAGGTGGTCGTACACGAGCGATGGAAGGGATCGGCCGGGTCCCTTCCGGAGGGAATCCCGATAATACCGCTCCCCGGAACCCATCCCGCCGAGCGTTGTCCCGAACACCACGGCGGGCGCGGCGGAAACCAGCGCGTCGCGGGTCCAGCCGGATTCCCCGACGGCCTCCTCGCAGGCGACGCGGAGCAGGTGCGACGCCCGGTCCAGGCGGGAACCCCGGAAACGCTCCCACTTCTTCATCGGCAGGTCGCGCACCTCGCCGGCGACGTGCGTCCGGTACCTCGACGTATCGAACAGCGTGACAGGGCGCAAGGCCGTTTCGCCGGAGACGATTTTCGTCCAGTTCGTCTCTTTCCCGGCGCCCTGCGCCGTGACGATCCCCATGCCGGTGATGACGACGGGCCTGCGCATCGGAACCCCGGGGTTCAGCGGCTGCGCCCTGCGGGCAGGTCGGATCGCCCGCCGCGGTAGAACCACCAGAGCCCGCCCCCGGAGATCCCCAGCAGGACCAGAAGGCCGGCGAACCCGGTTCGCCAGACCAGGAACCAGAGCGCCGAGAGGAAAAGCCCTCCTGCGACGCAGGTGAGCGCCAGGGAGGCGACGAACTGGCTGTCACGGAACCTCACCTCATACCCCCAGGACCTCCCTGACCGGAACGAACCGCAGGTGCCTCAGCAGGCCGGAGAGTTTCCGGGGGGTGGCGGCCAGGTTGAAATAGTGCATGATCCTGCGGCTCCACGGTAGCGCAACCCGGGGCTGTTCCGCGTCGAACTCCCACGGGTGGACGTACACCATGGCGTGCATCCCCTCCCGGTTCATCCGGCGGATCCGGGAGAGTATATAAAAATACGGGGCGATCCGGAGGGGAAGCCCGCCGGTGAACGGCAGGTTCTCGCCGAAGCAGCGCACGGTGGTCAAGGGGAACTCCCGGATCTCCCCGCTCGCCGTGGGCATGCTGCAGGGGCCGACCGGAAAGGTCCGGTCCCCCATCCGGGTCAACGGAACGAGGCTCGAATCGTACAGGATCCCCTTTCCCCGGAGGATTGCGAGGGCCCACATCGTGTGGGGGCGCATGGACCATTCCGGGGCGCGATACCCGACGACGGTCTTCCCGGTCGCCGCCGAGATGGCGCGCAGAGACCGTTCCAGGTCGTCTCCGAACTCCTCCGGCGACATCTCGAACACCCTCCGGTGGAAGTGGCCGTGCGTGCCGATCTCATGGCCTTCCTCCGAGACGGCGCGGACCAGCGACGGCTCCCGCTCGGCGATGTACCCGAGGACGAAGAACGTCGCCCGGGCGCGATGCCGCCGGAGGAGGGAGAGGACCCGAACCGTGTTGCGGACCACCCGGCTCTCGTAACGGCTCCACCGCGCGGAGTCGTCGAGTTCACCCGCGCCGCAGACGTGGTACCAGTCCTCGAGGTCCACGGTCAGCGCGTTCAGAGGTCCGGCGGGGAAAGGATCCATCCCGATGTGTCATCCCTTTCTCCCTGATTCTGCCGCCTGATTCTTCCGCGCTCCCGCCGTACCGAGCTTTTCCGCCGCCAGCTTTCCGTATTGCGAATCGGGCGCCGCGGCGACTGCCTTCCCCCACCATTCGCGCGCAGGATCCGGCTTCTTCCTCAAGACCGACTCCACGAGCCCCATCTTGTAACAGGCCTCGGCCTGGAGATCGGGACGGAGCGTCGGCGCCTTCAACACGAGTTCGTAATACCCCGACACCTTTCTGGCCCATTCCTCCGCGGAACCGGACGGGGGGGCGTTCAGCGAGGGGGGCGGTGCGTTCACCGCGTCCTGGTACGCCATGTCCCCCTGCAGCATTACCGCCTCCGGGAAATCCGGGCGGAAATGGAACGCCTTCTTCAGCATGCTTTCCGCCTTCGAGGGGCGATCGTTCAGCCAGTACGCCTTCGCCAGGGCGTAATACCATTCCGGGTTGTCCCCCTCCCGGTACTTCAGCCGCTTCAACCCCCCGTAGGCCCGTTCGATGAGAGACTTGTACCCGTCCGCCTTCGCATCCCGCATCTGCCGGGCCTGCTCGAGCTGGGCGATGGCCTTCCAGAGCTTCAGGGAGTCGTCGGAGGGAGATTTCGCGGAGAGGGCGTCGAAGGCGGCGGCGGCGTCCGCCGCGCGGCCGGCCCTGTACAGGGCCAAGGCCTCCTCGAAACCCGGTGAGGGAACCGGTTCCGCGGCGATGGCCCCGATGCAACAGATCCCCGAGAGGAAAACCAAGAGGAAAGTCCGTGCGGTGCGGGACATTTCGTACCCCCTTGCGGGCATTTTCTTCCGCCATTTATTATTAACACGTTTTCCGCGGGCGCTCCGCCGCGGAAATACCGTACAATACCCTCGTCGAAGGCCGGTTGGAGCCGGTCGCCCGGGTCCCCCCCGGGGATTATTACGGAACCCACCGTGAAAGGAGACGGAGATGAAACGGCGCATAGTGATTCTTCTGGTCGTCGCGGCGTCCATCCTTTCCATGACGTCCGCGGCGGTAGCGGCCGACGGGAAAGGGGGAATCAGCTTCTCTGCCTCGGTGACGCCCATTGGCGGAATCGCCGGGGACGAGGACTTCTGGGCCGATGAACCGGACTATTCAGACGCCTTCTCGGTGGGCTGGTCGGGCCGCATCGAGCCGTACTTCGACTTCACCCCGATGATCCGGGGGCAGTTCGGCGTGGCGTACAGCTCCTTCGGCGGCAGCAGCTACACCGATTCCCGGCAGGGAACGGTGAAGTTCGACGACCTGAGCATGCTGACCTACTACGTCGGCGTGAAGTTCCGGTTCCTGCCGAAATCCACCGTCCGCCCCTACGCCCTCGCGAACGTGGGCGGGGCATACATCTACAGTGTGGACGCGAGCAGAAACAACGTGACGTTTCCCTATTTCGAATCGACCAATACCCTCTTCGGCGACGCCGGCGGGGGGGTCGAGTTCCAGGCGAGCGGAACCGTTTCCTTCTTCATCGAAGGGCGCGTACAGGTCATCGGCGCACCAGACGCCGCGTCAAACCTGGCCCAGGACGCGTCCGCGATCGTGACCTTCCCGATCTCCGCAGGGATCAACATCGGGTTCTGACGCCGAGTGAACGTCCTTCTCCTCCGGCCCCACCCCGGCAACGACCGTTTCGGGCTGGGGCCTTTTTTCCGCGTGGAACCTCTCGGCCTGGAGTACATCGGGGCGGCGCTTCGGGCCCGGGGGCACGTTCCGACCATCGCGGACCTTCGGTTTTGGCCCGGAGCCGCAACGTGGGTGCGCCGAACCCGACCCCGGGTGGTCGGCATCTCCTGCGCCCACGCCCTCGAGTTCGACCGGGTCCGGGAGACCGCGCTGGAGGTGCGGCGCGCGGCGCCCGGCGCCTTCGTGATCGTCGGGGGCCACGCGGCCGCGGCGTTCCCATCCCCCCTGGAGTTCGACGGGATCGACGCGATCTGCCTCGAGGACGGCGAGGAGGTGGCTCCCGCGG
>DASWBR010000075.1:0-3070 GCA_036390495.1 Candidatus Deferrimicrobiaceae bacterium
CTCCCGGGTCCGTCACTACCCCTCCGGCCCCAGGTACGCCGCAAGCCGCTCCCGGTTGAGGTACAGCTCGCGACCCTCCCGGTGCAGCAGCCCCATCTCCTCGAACTTCCGGATGAGCAGCGTCACCGTCTCCCGCGAGGCGCCGATCAGGTTCGAAAGGTCCTCGTGGGTCATGCGCAGCGAGACCCGCGTCCCCCTCGGCGTCTCGTCCCCCAGGTCCTCCGCCAGGTGCGCCAGCTCTTTCGCAAGGCGGCGGTGCGGCCAGGCGTGGATCATCGCGGAGAAGGCGCGCTCCACCTCGTAAAGCCGTCGCGACAGGAGGCGGATGTACCCCCGTCCGAAGGCGGGGGACGTGGCGACCAGTTCGTGGAGCGCCGGGCCCGGCAGGGCGTCCACCACGACGTCCGTGAGCGCGACGGCGGTGAAGGGGCGCGGCTCCTGGAGCAGGACGATCTCCCCGAAGACGTCGCCGGGGCGCAGGATGTGGAGGATCTGATCGTTGCCGCTCTCGGAGAGGGAAACGACCTTCACGAGTCCCTCCCGGAGGATGCAGAGGGCGTCCGCGATGTCGTCCTGGCGGAAGAGCGCCGAGTCGCGGGGAAACCTCCGCTCGACGAGGAGGGCGCGGAACCTGCGCTCGTCCGGCTCGGGGACCTCCGCGAGGAGTTCGCGTATGGAAAGGAACGGCAGAGGCAACGCCGACCCCCCGCCGCGCGGCCTTCGCGCGGCCTGACCGACATTCTATCCCGATGGCGGGGGGGAGGGGAAACGGGCCACCCGCCGAAGGTCACCGTGCCGGGACCTCCGGCGGGGGCCGGTGGAACGTACGAGGCAGGGCTCACGCGGCCAGGCGGAGCTCCACCTTCGGGGCGACCTCGACCTTCTCCGGCAGCGGCCACTCGGCCCAGAGAAGTCGGGCACCGGCCTTCTCTTCCTCGGCGATCCCGGCAAGCAAAATCCCCGCGGTCACGCCGTACAGGACGAGCAGGGTGGTGAACGCGACGCCGAACCCCACGACGAACTCCTCAAGGGCAAGGAATTCCATTCTTCTCACCTCCTCTCCACGATTCCACGATACCCCGGGGACCGCGGCGGTTCCGTGAGGGATCTCACAAGGGGGTGAGGGAAAAACAGAATGCCGTTCTGCAAGATAGCGTATACGGCACCGTTTCCGTCCCGCGGCGGATGTCGCCGGATGCATCACTGCCCCTCGAAGCGGGCAGGGCGCTTCGAGAGGAACGCGGCGACCCCCTCGCGGAAATCGCGGCTCGCGGCGGAGCGGCCGATGTGCTGCCGCTCCTCCTCAAGCTGCGCCTCCAGCGGCTGGGTGAGGGCCCGGTTGTACAGCTCCTTCGCCCGGGCGAAGGCGAGGGTCGGCCCCCCGGCGAGGCGGGCGGCGAGGCCGGACAGGCCAGACCCGAACTCCGCGTCGGGGAAAACCTGCTGCACCAGCCCCCACCCGGCGGCCTCCCGGGCGGTGAGCACCTTCCCGAACAGGGTCATCTCCATCGCCCTCTGCGTCCCCAGTGCCCGCGCGAGGAAGAAGGTCATCCCTCCGTCGGGGGAGAGCCCGATGTTCTGATACCCGAGGGTGAAGCGGGCGCTTTCCGCCGCCACGGCCACGTCGCACGCGAGGGCCATCGAGAACCCCGCCCCCGCAGCGACGCCGTTCACCCCGGCGATCACCGGCTTGGGCGCCTTCCGCAGCGTGACGATGAAGGCGTGGAGGCGGATGGCGAGGTCGAGGAACTCCCCGGTCCCGTCGCCGCGGAACGCGGCCATCATCTCCACGTCGCCGCCGGCGGAGAACGCCTTCCCGGCCCCGGACAGGACGATGCACCGCACCGCGGGATCCGATGACAGCGCGGACGCCGCGGAGAGGAGCGCATCCCCCATCTCCCCGTTGTACGCGTTCAGGCGCTCCGGCCGGTTCATCCGGAGCACCGCCACTCCTCCCTCCCGTTCCACCAGGACGACGTCGCTCATGGCCCCCCCCCGCGCACCCTGTTTTTCTCGCGCTGTTGTACCGCGGATCCGGCACGCTGTCACTATAATGGGGTGGGGAGGGATTCCATGGAGACGATGTTCGGGAAGATCTGGGAACGCCACGTGGTGACGCGCCGGGGGGACGACGTCCTCCTGTACATCGACCGGCAGCTGGTGCACGAGGTCACCAGTCCCCAGGCGTTCGAGGGGTTGCGCCTCGCGGGCCGCCCGGTGCGCCGTCCCGGGGCGATCCTCGCGGTGCCGGACCACAACGTGCCGACCACTCCCGACCGGGCGCGGCGGATCGAGGACCGGGAGAGCCGGGAGCAGATCGAGGCGCTGCGGAAGAACGCGTTGGGAACGGGGGTGTCCCTCTACGACATCTCCGACCCCCGGCAGGGGATCGTGCACATCATCGGCCCGGAGGCGGGCCTGGTCCAGCCGGGGATCACGATCGTGTGCGGGGACTCCCACACCGGCACGCTGGGGGCGTTCGGCGCCATCGCGTTCGGGATCGGCACCTCCGAGGTGGAGCACGTCCTCGCGACGCAGGCGCTCTGGCAGAGGATCCCCCGCCAGATGCGGGTGACCGTCGCCGGGACCCTGCGTCCCCTGGTGACCCCGAAGGACGTGATCCTCGCCGTGATCGCGAAGATCGGCGCTTCCGGGGGAACCGGGTACGCCATCGAGTTCGCGGGCGATACGATCCGGCGGATGTCGATGGAGGGGCGGCTGACGGTGTGCAACATGACGATCGAGGCGGGGGCGCGCTTCGGGCTCATCGCCCCCGACGAGACGACCTTCGCCTATCTTTCGGGCCGGCCGCTCGCCCCGGCGGCGGAGCAGTGGGACGCCGCGGTGCGGTACTGGAAGGGGCTGCCGTCGGACCCGGCGGCGAAGTGGGACCGCGAGGTGACGCTGGACGCGTCGACCCTCGAGCCGCACGTCACCTGGGGGACGAGCCCGCAGGACGCCCTCCCCGTGGGCGGATCCGTCCCGGACCCGGCCGCGCAGGCGGACCCGGGAGAAAAGGACCGGATGCGGCGGGCGCTGGAGTACATGGGGCTTGTCCCGGGGACGCGGC
>DASWBR010000076.1:0-6779 GCA_036390495.1 Candidatus Deferrimicrobiaceae bacterium
AGGTCGCTCGGGCTGGCCGTCCTCGTCGAGGGGGACAGGGACCTCCTGAACGTCTACCACGTCATCGTCGTGAACCCGGCGAGGTGGCCGAAGGTCAACGCGGAAGGGGCGAAGGCGTTCGCGGAGTTCCTGGTCGCCCCCGACACCCAGAAGACGATCGGGACGTTCGGCGTCGGGAAGTACGGGGCGCCGCTCTTCTTCCCGGACGCCGGGAAGAAGGTCGAAGACCTCGGCAGGTAGCCCCCGCGCCCGCACGAGGCTGGTAGGATGCCCTCATGCAGATGATCCTCGACGGCCTCCGGGAGGCGCTACGGCTCCTCGTCACGCTCGACCCGGAGGTCGTCCGGATCGTCGTCCTGTCCCTGAAGGTCTCCGGGACCGCGACGCTCGTCGCGCTCCTCATCGGGCTCTCCGGCGGCGTCGCCCTCGCCTTCCTGCGCTTCCCCGGCCGCAACATCGTCGTCGCCGCCGTCAACACCGGAATGGGCGTCCCCCCGGTCGTCGTCGGCCTCTTCGTCTCGATCCTCCTTTGGCGGAACGGGCCGCTCGGGATGCTCGAGCTCCTCTACACGCCCGCCGCGATGATCGTCGCGCAGGTCGTCATCGCGACCCCGATCGTCATGGGGATCTCCCTCGCCGCGCTGCAGGCGCTCCCAGAGAAGCTCCGGTGGCAGGCGGTCGGGCTCGGCGCCAGCAGGCTCCAGACGGTCTGGATCCTCGTCCGCGAGGCGCGCCTGCCGCTCCTCGCCGCCGTGATGGCGGGGTTCGGCGGCGTCATCTCCGAGATCGGCGCGTCGATCATGGTCGGGGGGAACATCAAGGGATACACGCGCGTGCTGACGACGGCGACGGTGATGGAGACCTCGCGCGGGAATTTCGAGATCGCCATCGGCCTCGGGATCCTCCTCCTGCTGCTGACGTTCGCCGTGAACGCGGCGCTGACGAGGATCCAGCAGAGGAAGCGGCCCCGATGAACGCCCGGCGGGCGGAACCGGCTTCGGAGGGCGGGAGCGTTCCCGTGCTGGCCGCGGACCGGTTGCGTGTCGAGCGGGGCGGCGCGACCGTCCTCGACGTTCCGTCGCTCTCCGTGCACGGCGGGGAGACGCTCGCCGTCATCGGTCCGAACGGTGCGGGGAAGTCGACGCTCCTCCTCGCGCTGGCGACGATCCTTGCGCCCTCGGCGGGAAGCGTCCTCTTCCGCGGGATGCCGGTCGGCTCGGGGGAGGCGGCGCTCCCGTACCGGCGCAGGATCGCGGTCACGTTCCAGGAACCGCTCCTCTTCGACGGGACGGTCGCCTGGAACGCGGAGGCCGGGTTGCGGCTCCGGAACGTTCCGAAGGCGGAGGCGGCCCGGCGCGCGGGGGAGATGCTCGGGAGGTTGCAGGTCGCCCATCTCTCGGGACGGTCGGCCCGGACCCTCTCGGGCGGGGAGGCGCAGAGGGTGTCTCTCGCCCGGGCGTTCGCCGTCGACCCGGACGTCCTCTTCCTCGACGAACCGTTCTCGGCGCTCGATCCCGGGTCGCGCGAGGGGATCGTCGACGACCTCGAGGCGGCCCTCCGGGAATCGGGGGCGACGGCGGTCTTCGTCACGCACGACCGGGGCGAGGCGCTCCGCCTCGGCGACCGGATCGCGGTGATGATCGGCGGGCGGGTCGCGCAGGTGGGGACCCCCGACGAGGTGATGAACCGGCCGGCCGACGGGGACGTCGCGTCGTTCGTCGGCGTCGAGACGGTCCTCGACGCGTCCGTCGTCTCCGCCGACGCCGGGACGTTCGTCGCGCGCGTCGCGTCGCCGGGAACGGCCGGACCGGCCCCGCTGGTCGAGGCGGTCGGAACCTGCGGTGTCGGCGACCGGGTCCTCCTCTGCATCCGCCCCGAGAACGTGACGCTCTCACCCCCCGGGGGGTCGGGCACTTCGGCGCGGAACGCCTTCCCCGGGGTCGTCTCGAAGGTGACGCCGCAGGGGGCGGTCCACCGCGTCGTCGTCGACTGCGGCGTGCCCCTCTCCGCCCTCGTGACGACGCACGCCGTCGCCGATCTCGGCCTGCTCCCGGGGCTCCCGATCGTCGCCTCGTTCAAGGCGACGGCGATCCACGCGATCCGCCGCTGAACGTCGGGGAGACCGTGAACGTGATGTACAATGACCTCGTCGCGCGGAGGGAGGGGCCGGAAGGGAAATGAGCGGCCGCCAAAGGAGCCCGAACCGACCCCCGATCCGCCTGTCCGGGGCGGTCTGGATCCGGGGAGGCCGGGGAACGGCCATCGGCGACGACCGGATCGGGCTCCTGGAACGGATCGACCGCCTCGGCTCGATCAGCAAGGCGGCGAAGGCGGCGGGGATCAGCTACAAGACGGCGTGGGACGTGATCGACGAGGTGAACAACCTCTCCCCGAGACCGCTCGTCGTCCGGACTTCCGGCGGCAGGATGGGCGGCGGAACCGTCCTGACGGACGAGGGGAAGGAGGTCGTTCGCCTGTACCGCGTGATCGAGGGCGAGCACCGGAGGTTCCTGAGAGGCCTCGAGGGGAAGGCGGGCCCCCTCGCGGGAATCCATCCGCTTCTCACGGGGGTCGCCATGCGGGTCAGTGCGCGAAACGTCTTCCTCGGCACCATCGCCTGGATCCGGAAGGGGGCCGTGAACTCGGAGGTCCTCCTCCGCCTGCGGGGAGAGGACGCCCTCTGCTCGGTGATCACCAACGAGAGCGTGGAGTCGCTGGGGCTTGCCGTCGGCCAGGAGGCGTACGCCTTCTTCAAGGCGAGTTCCGTGATCCTCGGGAAGGATCTCCACGCCGCGCGGGTCAGCGCGCGCAATGTGCTGTGCGGGAAAGTGGAGCGGGTGAAGGAAGGGCCGGTGAGCGCGGAGGTGACGGTGCGGCTTCCCGGCGGGAGCACGGTCACCGCCGTCATCACGGAGGAGAGCGCAAGGCAGCTGGCGTTCCTCCCCGGGGACCACGCCTGCGCGCTCGTCAAGGCGTCCAACGTGATCATGGGCGTGGCGGGCTGAAGGGGGAACGGAAGGACGCGCATGCTGACGTTCGAGGATGCCCGGGAGACGATACTCGCGCGGGTCTCCCCGCTGGGGATGGAGACGGTCCCCCTGGCCGATGCCGCCGGGAGGGTCCTGGCGGGAGAGGTGCGCTCCCCGTGGGACCTGCCGCAGTGGGACAACTCCGCGATGGACGGGTACGCCGTCCGCGCGGAAGATTGCCGGGGTCCGGCAACGCTGCGGATCACCGGGTACATGGCCGCCGGCGGGCCGGACGCGCCGAAGGTCGAACCCGGGTGCGCGGTGAAGATCATGACCGGCTCACCCGTCCCGGAAGGATGCGACGCCATCGTCCCGTTCGAGGAGGCGGAGGAGCGGGACGGGAACGTCCACGTCCCCGCCCCGGTCTCGCCCCGGGCGCACATCCGCTTCCGCGCCGAGGACATCTCCGCCGGGACGCTCGTCGTCCCCGCCGGCGCGGTGCTTCGACCCCCCGAGATCAGCATGCTCGCCTCGTTCGGGATGGCGAGAGTTCCCGTGTACCGGAAACCGCGCGTGGCGGTGCTCTCCACCGGGGACGAGCTCGTGGAACTGGGGGATCCGCCCGGGCACGGGAAGATCGTCAACAGCAACTCCCACGCCCTCGCCGCGGCGGTCCTGGAGGCGGGAGGCACCCCGATCCTTCTGGGGATCGCCCGGGACAACCGCGAGAGCCTCCTCGCGAAGCTGTCGGAGGGGATGTCCGCGGACATCCTGGTCACCTCCGCGGGAGTGTCCGCGGGGGACCGGGATTTCGTGCGCGACGTCCTTGCGGAACTGGGCGTGACGCCGGTCTTCTGGAAGGTCCTCGTCAAGCCCGGAGGACCCACCGCCTTCAGCCTCAAGGGAGGCACCGCCGTCTTCGCCCTCCCGGGGAACCCGGTGTCCAGCCTGATCACCTTCGAGGTCTTCGTCCGGCCAGCGATCCGGAAGATGACGGGGGACGCGTGCCCCGTGAAGCCGGCCGTGAAGGCGGCCCTTGCGGGGCCCGTCTCGAAGAAGGCCGGAAAAACGCAGTTCTTCCGCGTCACGATCGAGGCCGGGGAGGAAGGGTACGTCGCCCGGACCGCGGGGGACCAGAACACCGGCATCCTGCGCACCCTGGTCCGCGCGGACGGGATCGCCGTCCTCCCCGCGGAGCGCACCGCCTTCGCCGCGGGGGAGAAGGTGGACGTGCTGCTTCTCTACCGCTGAACACCCGCCGAAAGGAGCCCCCATGCGCGCCCGGAAAACCCGACCCGCCTTCCTGCCGTTCCTCCTGCTCCTCCTGCTCCTCGCCGCGCCGCCGGCCGCGGCCGTCGACGTGCGGTACACCGTCCCGCCGGGCGACTCCCCGTCGATCGGGCCCGCGAACGCGCCGGTCACCCTCGTCGAATTCCTCGACTACCAGTGACCGCACTGCAAGGCGGTCGGTCCGACCGTCGAGCGGATCCTCAGGGAGTACGGCGGCAAGGTCCGCCTGGTGGTGAAGCATTACCCGTACCGGTACCGCGACTTCTCCCTCCTCGCCGCGGAGGCGTCCCTCGCGGCGCGGGACCAGGGGAAGTTCCGGGAAATGCACCTCCTGCTGATCGAGCGCTCCCCGAAGCTCGACCGGGCGAGCCTCATCGCCTGCGCGACGGAACTCCGGCTCGACGTCCCCCGCTTCACGAAGGACCTCGACGGGATGGCGCACCGGAAGGAAATCGAGCGGGACGTGAAGCTCGCGGAGGGGCTCGACCTGTACACCACCCCGACGATCTTCATCAACGGGATCAAGATCGTGGGGGACCGGCCCTTCGAGGCGTACAAGGCGGTCATCGATCAGGAGCTGAAAGGGGCCGCGTCGGCGGGGAAGGGGAAGTGAGCCGCAACGCCCTTCCAACGCGGTTTCTGGCCGCCCTGGCCGCGGCGGCGCTCCTCGGCGCGGCGTCCGCTGCAGCCTCGCCACCCGCCCCGCTGCCGCCGCCCCCCTCCCCGGAAGGCAACCCCACCACCCCCGAAAAGGCGGAGCTGGGGAAGAAGCTCTTCTTCGACCGGCGGCTGTCCGGGGACGGGACGATGAACTGCGCCACGTGCCACGACCCGGAGACCGGGTATTCGGACGGGCTGGCCGTCTCCCTCTCCTACCCCACCACGAAGAACTGGCGGAACTCGCCGGGGCTTCTCAACGCGGCGTACCGCAAGACCCTCTTCTGGGACGGCCGTTCCGCCTCCCTCGAGGAGCAGGCGCTCTTCCCGATGATGAGCCCCTTCGAGATGAACCGGAACCTGGACTACGTCGAGGAGGTCCTGAAGACCGTACCCGCCTACGTCGAGGCGTTCGGAAAAGTCTTCGGGGGGGAGATCACCCGGCAGCGCGTGGCGATGGCGCTCGCCGCCTTCCAGCGGACCCTCGTCTCCCGCGACACCCCGCTGGACCGGCACCTCCGCGGGGAGAAGGACGCCCTGACGCCGCGGCAGCTCGACGGGTACAGGCTTTTCACCGGGAAGGCCCGCTGCGCCGCGTGCCACGGCGGGGAGAACCTCACGGACGGGCGGTTCCACAACCTCGGCGTCCCGGAGGATCCGAAGGCGAAGGAAGATCCGCGGGTGCTGGCCACCGCCCGCTTCGTCGGGAAGGTGTCGGGATTCCCGGATTACCGGACCCTCTCGGAGGACCCCGGGCGATTCCTCGTCACGAAGGGACCGGCGGACTGGAAAGCGTTCGGCACGCCTCCCCTCCGGGAAGTTGCGCGGACCCCTCCCTACATGCACAACGGCTCGCTTTCGTCCCTCGAGGAAGTGATCGACTTCTTCGACCGCGGCGGGGGCGCGGACCCGAAGAAGTCGCCGCTCCTGTCGCCGCTGGGCCTCACGGCGGAGGAGAAGGAGGCGTTGCGGGATTTCCTCGCGGGAGGGCTCTCCGGACCGGCGGCGCCGTTCACCCCGCCGCGGGTGCCGTAACGGGACCGGGGGAAACGGCGGCGTGCAGGGCGGCGGGAGGGGAAAGGAGACGTGGAGGCGCCTCGCGGACGGCGAGCTGCCGTGGGAGGCGCTGCGGAAACGTGCGAGGATCCTGGACGGGATCCGCCGCTTCTTCCGGGACCGCGGCTTCCTGGAGGTGGACCCGCCCGCGGCGCAGGGGTACCCGAACATCGACCCGAACATCTTCCCGGTCCGGGTGGAGGACCCTTCTGGGAACCCGGCCCGCCTGTACCTCCACACCTCGCCCGAGCCCGCCATGAAGAAGCTCCTCGCCGCGGGCTCCGGGAACATCTTCTTCCTCGGCAAGGTGTACCGGGACCGCGAGGGGTCCCCCCTCCACGCCCCCGAGTTCACGATGCTCGAGTGGTACCGGGCCGGCGAGGGGCCGGACGGCGTGATGCGGGACGTGGAGGAACTGCTCAGGGAGCTGGCCCTTTCGGAAACGGGGCGGGCTTCGCTCCGCCGGGGCGGGAAGGAGATCCCCCTTCCGGAGCGCTGGCCGCGGCAGGAACTCGACGAGGCTTTCCGGGCGCTCCTCGGGGCGGGGATGACGGACGGGGAAGGATTGCGCAGGGCCCTCGCGGCGAGGGGGGCACGCCCCGGCCCGGACGAGTCGGGGGAAGACCTCTTCTTCCGCGCCCTCCTCGACGTGGTCGAGCCGGAGGCGGCCGCGCGGGGGACCTGCTTCCTCACCGGCTACCCCGCTGCGCTCGGCGCGATGGCGCGGCGGCGCCCCGGAAGACCGGAGGTGTCGGAACGGTTCGAGGGGTTCGCGGGGGGAGTCGAGCTCGTCAACGGGTACGAGGA
>DASWBR010000077.1:0-4584 GCA_036390495.1 Candidatus Deferrimicrobiaceae bacterium
AGCGCCGGTCCCACCTTGTGGGCGACGAGGTTCAGCGGGAAGTTGAACGGCGTGATTGCGGTGACCACCCCGATCGGGCACCGCAGGTAGAAACCCACCCGGCCCTCCCCTGCGGTGCTGGCGTCCATCGGGACCGTCTCCCCGTGGATCCGCTTCGCCTCCTCGGCGGAGAACTGGAACGTCTCCACCGCCCGGAGCACCTCTCCCAGGGAATATTTCCACGCCTTCCCGGCCTCCCGGCAGATGATCGTCGCGATCTCTTCCTTGTGCCGGTCGAGAAGCTGGGCCGCCTTCTCGAGGATCCGGAACCGCCTGTGCGCGGGGAGCCGCGAGTACGAAGGGAACGCCGCGTGGGCCGCGCCGATCGCACGGTCCGTCATCTCCTTCGATGCCACGGGGACCCGCCCGATCGTCTCCCCCGTGAACTTGTCGACGACCGCGAGGGTCTCCTTCCCGTCCACCCACTTCCCGTCGATGTACAGCCGGTAACTCCTCGCCGTCGCCTCCGTCATCGCAACCTCCCTCCCTGCCGGGCCGGATTTCCCCCGCCGCGCGGGCCGCTCACCGTTTCCGGATAACGCCCGAATCGCGCAAGGCGGCGATCTGCTCTTTCGTGTACCCCAGGCCGCCGAGGACCTCGTCGTCGTGCTCGCCCAGGAGCGGCGCACGGCGGGGGGCCTCCGCCACCCCCCCGATCTTGATCGGCATGCCGGGCTGCCGGTCGGTCCCGCCCAGCGGGGACGGGACGGACAGCACCATCCCGCGGGCAGCCGTGTTCGGGTGGGCAAGCGCCTCCGCGATCGAGAGGACCGGCGACAGGCAGACGTCCTTTCCATCAAAGTGCCGGACCCACTCGTCCCGCGTCCGCGCGGCGAAAACCTTCGACAGCTCCCCCTTGACCCGCTCCCCCTCCTCCCCCGAGGCGTACTGTCCGTCCAGGAGGTCCGGCCGCCCGAGCGCCTCGACGAACCCCTTCCAGAACCACTCCTCCAACGGCCCCACGCTGACGTATTCCCCGTCCGCGCACCGGTACGTCTCGTAGCACGGGAACATCCCGGTGAGCATCATGTCGCCCCGCACCGGGGAGATCTCCCCCGCCAGGGTCGCCGCGGCGTGGAGGGAGAGCATCGACAGCGCTCCGTCGGTCATCGAGACGTCGATCCACCGGCCCTTCCCGGTCTTCCCCCGGTCGAGGAGGGCCATCAGGATCCCGGACAAAGCCATCATCGCCCCGCCGAACAGGTCCCCGATCTGCACGGGCGGGAGCGTCGGCGGCTCCCCCTTCCGGCCGCAGGCGCCGAGCACCCCCGCGTAGGAGACGTAGTTGATGTCGTGCCCCGCCACGTCGCACATCGGCCCGGTCTGGCCGTAGCCGGAGATGGAGCAGTACACCAGGCGTGGATTCGCCGCGGAGAGGGTCCCGTAATCCACCCCCAGGCGCTTCACCACCCCGGGGCGGAATCCCTCGACGACCACGTCGGCCGTCGCCGCGAGCCTACGGAAGATCTCCTTTCCGGCGTCGGCCTTGAGGTTCACCGTGACGCTCCGCTTCCCGCGGTTCAGGTACCGATCCACGGAGCCCGTGCCCGGGCTTTCCGCCGCGGAGAACGGGTTCCGCATCCTCGGCTGAGGTTCGTCCACCTTGATCACGTCCGCGCCGTAATCCGCCATCATCATCGTGCAGAAAGGGCCCGGAAGTTGGAGCGACAGGTCCAGCACCCGGATCCCGGTCAGCAGCGCCATCCCCGGACCTCCCCGAAATCTCCTGTGATATCTTAATATCTCTTATGGAAAAAGGGTTCCCGATCTCGCCCGATCGCGCCGTGTTCCTTTCCGACGCCCACCTGAACCAGGATGACCGGCACAGCCAGGCGTTCCTCTCCCTCGCGGACCGGGCGGCCGCCGACCGGATCCCCCTGTTCCTCCTCGGGGACGTGTTCGACCTGTGGTTTGGCGCGCCGGGGCTGACCTTCGGCTTCCAGCGCCCCATCATCGAGCGCCTGCGGGAGCTTCGCCGCGCGGGCCTCCGCCTCTACTACGTCGAGGGGAACAGGGACTTCTTCCTGAAGAAGGACCACGAGGGGACTACGTTCGACGCCGTATCGGAAGGGGAGATGCGCGCGGCGGTCGGCGAGAAGCGGCTGTACCTCGCCCACGGGGACACCGTGAACCGCGCCGACTTCGCCTACCGCTTCTGGAAAGGGATCTCGAAGAACCGCATCGCCTACGGCAGCGTGGTGCGACTCCCGTCCTCCATCATCCTTCCCTTGGCCGACCGGATCGAGCGGAAGCTGAAACGGTCCAATCGACGCTACAAAGGGTCGTTCCCCGAGAGGGAAGCCCGCGAGACCTCCCTCCGGCTGTTCCGCGAGGGGGTGGACTTCGTCATCCTGGGGCATTTCCACCAGGAGAGGCTATTGCGGTTCACCCAGGAGGGGGGGGCGAGGGTGCTGGCGGTCCTGCCGTCGTGGAAGGACGGGTGGCGCTACTTCTACCTGACCGCCGAAGGAGAATACGGCTTCCGCTCCTTCCGGCCCGGCGACCCCCTTCTCTGAACCCCAAATCCGGGACGTTCCTAAAACTCGAACAAAACCGGGACAGAGATTCCCTTCACCGGTCCGCCAGGCGTCAAGTATCGAGTGTCCCTCTTTTCAGGGAGTTTCAGGAACGTCCCGGTTTTGGGATGGATCCCCGCAGGGCCCGGGACAGGAACAGGGCGAACTGGACGGCCGCGGCGGCCTCGAGGAAACCGAACAGCACTCCGACGCGGTCGAGCCCCAGTCCGACCGGGAGCACGGAACCCGCCAGCATCCCCGGCAGCCCGACGTTGGCGAGCCAGAACTGGACGTTCGCCGCGGAGGGAGTCACCCCCGGCACCGTGCCCACGTCCGCCCCCGAAGCGATCCAGCGGAGCCCCGCGCCGTAGGCGGCGAAGAGGCCGCCACCGACCAGGAGCATGTGGGAGTGGAGGAACTGCAGGTTGTCGTTCCCGAACCAGATCATCCCGGCCCCGAGGAGCATGCCGAGCGCGAAATACCCCAGGGCCACCCGGAAGTAGCGGCGCGCCAGGCGGCGAAACGGCTCCCCCGGCGCCACCTACTGCGCCGCCCCGTTCCCGATGGAGTACGACCCGTTCGGCAGGGCGGGGTCCACGTGGAACGCCACCTTCGCCCCGCACAGCCTCTCCAGCTTCCCGATGTCGTCCCGCTTCTGGTTCAGCAGGGTCTCGAGGAGGCCCGGCGCGACGCGGACGAACACTTCCCTCCCGGCCTCGCGGCCCTCCCTCGACAATTCGTCGTGCAGCCGCCGCAGGAGCCGGACCACGGTGGCGTCCTGCGTGAGCGTAACGCCCGTGCCGGCGCACAGTTCGCACCCCTTCGTCAGGACGTCGTAATAGGAGGTCCCCATCCGTTGCCGGCTGATCGCCACGAGTCCGAACTTCCCAAGGGAGGTGACATCGCTCTTGGCCTTGTCCCTCTTCAGTCCGTCCTTGAGGATCTTCTCGACGTCCTTGTTGTGCCCCTTGCTCTCCATGTCGATGAAGTCCACGACGATCAGGCCGCCGATGTCGCGCAGGCGCAACTGGCGCGTCACTTCCGCCGCCGCCTCCTTGTTCGTGCGGAAGGCGGTGTCCTCGATGTCCCGGTCCTTGGAGGAGCGGCCGGAGTTCACGTCGATAGACCAGAGCGCCTCGGACCGGTCGATCACGATGTGACCGCCCGACGGCAGGGGCACCTTGCGCGCCGACGCCCGCTCCACCTGCTCCTCGAGGTTGAACTTGGCGAAGAGGGGACGCTTCTGGCGGTACAGCTTCAGCTTGGTTTTCTGCTTCGGGTAGTAGACGTCGAAGAAGGAGGAGGCTTTCCGGTAGGCATCGTCGGAGTTCATGAGGACCTCCGTCACGTCCGCCGTGTAGTTGTCCCGCAGCGTGCGGATGACGATGTCCTGCTCCTCGTACAGCAGCGCCGGGGCCTTGTTCGCCCTCGCGCCCGCCACGGTGCGGTCCCACAACTTGAGCAGGTTCTGCAAATCCGCCTTGAGGTCCTTCAGCGGCCGAGTGGCGCCGACGGTGCGGACGATGAAGCCGAGGTGGTCCGGGTACTCGAGCTTCTCCATGTGTTTCCGGATCCGCTCCCGCTCCTTTTCCCCCGTGATCTTCTTGGAGATGCCGTACCGCTTCATCCCCAGCATCATCACCATGTACCTGCCGGCGATGCTGATGTAGGAGGTGACCGCCGCCCCCTTGATGGCGGATTCCTCCTTGGTCACCTGGACGAGGATCTCCATCCCGGGGCGAAGCGGCGGGCGCTTGTCCCCCTCGTTCCAGTTCCCCAGGTGGTCCATCAGGGCCCCCGCGCAATATTCGTTCAGCGGGAGGAAGCCGTGGCGTCCTCCCCCGAAATCGACGAACGCGGCCTCGATGGCGTGGGCGATGTTGACGACCTTCGCCTTGTAGATGTTCCCCTTGAACGCCTTCCGGCGCTGGTTCTCGACCTCGTAGTAGTCGAGGTTCCCCTCCACGAGGATCGCCACCCGGTTCTCCTCGGAGTGAAGACCGTCGATCAGCATGACCTTCTTCGCGCC
>DASWBR010000078.1:0-4947 GCA_036390495.1 Candidatus Deferrimicrobiaceae bacterium
GAATCCCGTGCTCCACATCTCCGGGAGGACGCACAACCGCGCGCCCAGCGAGGCGGCCTCGCGCAGGAGGCGGAATGCGCGGTCCCGGTTTCCGGGGACGTCTCCGACGTCGACCCGGAACTGCAGGGCGGCGGCTTTGAAAGGCGCACTCGGCATCGTCTCTCCGCGGGACGAGGGTAGCGTCAGGGGACGGCGCGGGCCACCGTCACGACCACTATATGTCCGGCTCCCGCCCGTTTCAAGGCGAGGGCGCACGCCGAGGCCGTGGCGCCGGTCGTGCAGACGTCGTCGAGGAGGAGAACGGAGGGCGGGACGCCCCGCCCCCGGGGAACCCGGAAAGCTCCCTCCACGTTTTCCCGCCGGCGGCCGCCCGGCTGGCCCGCCTGGGGAGCGCGCTCGCCGTCCCGCGCCAGGAGGAGGGGGTCGAAGGGCCACCCCGTCCGGCGGGAAAGGCGCGCTCCGACGAGGGCCGGGAGGTTGCACCCCCGACGGAGATATTTCCATGGGCGTACGGGAACCGGAACCACCGAAGGCGCCGTCCCGTCCGGGAACAGGTCGCTCCAGGGGCCGGCGAGCGCCTCCCGGAGACGGTCCGCCACCGGTCCTGCAGGGAAAGGTCGGCCGGCGTATTTCGCCGACAGGATCGCGGCGCGGACGTCCCCCGCGTGCGGGAACAGGGATCGGGCGGCGTCGAAGGGGGGCGGATCCGCGGAGCAGGCCGGGCACGGCGGGAGGGAGGTGGCGGGGACGGGGGCGCGGGAGAAATCGCCGCACCGGGGGCAGCATCCTCCCCTCCACGCGGCCCACCGCCGGACCGCCGCCACGGAGAGGTCCGGGGAAGCGGAAGGAAGGAGCTCCCGGAGACAGGAAATTTCCGCGGAAATGCCGCGGAAGAGCGCCGCAAGGCAGAGGGTTGCCCGGGGGAGAACGGCCCCGAAGGCGCGGCCGGGGGAGGCTGCCGGGGGCCCTTCAGCGGGGGGTGGCGGAGATGGAGTACTCCCGGTTCCCGTGGTCGATGGCGTACGAGTTCCATGTCCCGCAGGAGGGGCACCGGGCGGTCCACTTGATGGTGGAGGTGCCGCACGACCGGCACCGGAACGGGATGAGGTACCGCCGCTTGTAGCCGTAGGCGCGCTGGTAGCGCTGGCTGGCCTGTTCGTACCGCCCCCTCCGCCGGTAGGTTTCCGCGAGCAGGACGTTCACCGACTCGCGGTCCGGGTCGAGGGTTTCCGCCTTCAACAACTGTTCCAGCGCCTCGTCGATCATCTCCAGCCGCAGGAAGAATTTCCCCGCGAAGAGGTTCACGTCGTAGTCGGAGGGGAATTCCCGCTGCAGCAGGGAGTAGATCCGGATCATCGCCTGCGGGCGCTCCGTCTCCACGCACAGGTCCTCGAGCCGGATCAGGAAGATCGGGTTGCGGGTGGCGCGGAACCCCTGGAGGAGGACGTCGGTGGCCCCCTCGAGATCCCGTCCCCGGAGGAGGTCGGAAAGGGCCGCGTAGGAAGCGCAGAACGACGGGTCGTCCCGGATCACGTCGCGCAGGCGCCGCTCCGCGTCGTCGATCTTCCCCTGCGCCTGGCGCACGAGGGCCTTCTCGTACCGCAGCGCGTGGAACAGCGCGGTGTCCGCCGCGGAGGCGTCTTTTCCGCGCAGCTTCATCAGCTTCTTCTGCTCGTTGTAGGCGGGAACCATCTCCCCGCGGGAGAGGTGGATGTCCCGGGTCGCCTCCCAGGCGCGCGGGTTCTCCCCCTCCGCCGATTCGACCGCCGAGAGGACGTGGAGCGCCGCCTCGGGGTCGTTCATCTTCCGGTAGAGACGGGCGAGGCGGAAGTAGGCGGACAGGTCGGAAGGCTCTATCTGCTTGACCCGCGTCAGCGCCTTCACGGCCTCGAGCGGGTTCCCCAGCTCCTCCTGCGCCGATGCCAGGAGGTCCAGGGCGTCCCGGTCGTCGGGGTTCACCGAGAGGGAGCGGGTGAGCTCCCGCACGGCCTCCTGGAGCATCCCGCGCTGGACCAGCTCGCCCGCCCGCGCGGCACGCGCCTTCGCCGCGTCCCGGCGCTGCTTCTCGCGGCGCTCCCGCCACGTCCTGGACGCCGAGGTCACGTCCTTGACGAGGGTGCCGAGGATGACCATCGCCGCGCCGAGGGAGAAGGAGAGGATGGCCAGCTCGCTGACCGTCACCTCCATCTGGCGGGTGGCCGAATAGTAGAACGGTACGTGCTGGCCATTCAGCAGGGAGATGTAGGAGAAGGCGACGAGGATGACGACGAAGAGCAGGAAGAGGAGGCGGATCGCCATGCGCGGAGGGACCTCCCGGGGTCGCCTGACGGTTACTCTTCGGGGACCGGCACTTCGGGCGCCGCCCCCCACAACCGGTCGAAGTTGTAGAACTCCCGGACGGCGGTCTGGAACACGTGGACCACGAAATCGCCGTAATCGAGCAGCGCCCACCGCCCGTCCCGGAGCCCCTCGACTCCCAGGGGGCGGATCCCGCCCTCTTTCTTCAGCGTCTCCTCGATGTGTTCCGCCAGCGCCGTCACCTGGCGGTCCGACGTCCCCGAGCAGAGGAGGAAGTAATCGGTGAAGCCGGCGTGCTCCCGGACGTCCAGGGCCCGGATGTCCTGGCCCTTCTTCTCCTGGGCCAGGCGCGCGCACCGGAGCAGCGTTTCCCGCGTTGTGATGACCGGCTACCCTCCCTTTTCCCCTCGGTACAGCGCGTGGGCCGCGATGTGCCGCTCCACCTCCGGCGGAACCAGACCGCGGATGGACCGCCCCTGCCGGACCTTTTCCCGGATGGATCGCGACGAGATGTCGAGGACCGGAAGGTCGGGGCAGAGCAGGCGTCGCCCACCGGGCAGGCGATAGGTGCGTCCCGGTAGACTATAGCAACCGTCCCCCGCCTTTTCAATACGGAGCTCCGGGGGAAACGACGCTTCCGGGGGGGTCCCCGGCCGGGGGAGGAGGAGGAAGTCGCACGCCTCGAGCAGCTCCGCGTACCGGTGCCAGGTGGCGATCTCCGAGAAGGCGTCGGCCCCCACGAGGAAGAGCACGTCCGACCCCGGGTTCGCCGCGAGGACCTCCCGCACGGTCAGGAGCGAGTAGGAAGGTCCCCGGCGGCGCAGTTCGTTGTCGAGGACCGAAAGCCCCTCGACCCCCTCGACGGAGGAAACCGCCATGGCCAGGCGATGGCGCGCCGGCGCCACCGGCTGGTGGGGCTTGTGGGGCGGCTGCGCGGAGGGGACGAGGTGCAGGCGGGGGAGGGAAAGCCCCTCCCGGACCTCGATGGCCATCCGGAGGTGTCCGTTGTGGAACGGGTCGAAGGTCCCCCCGAAGAGGGCGACGCAGGGGCGCGGGCCGTCCACTACCGCCGCACCTGCCCGTCCCCGAAGGCGACGAACTTCGTCGTGGTCAACTCCGCGAGGCCCATGGGCCCGAAGGCGTGGATCTTGGTCGTGCTGATGCCGATCTCGGCGCCCAGCCCCAGCTGGTAGCCGTCGTTGAAGCGCGTGGAGGCGTTCACCAGGACCAGGGAGGAGTCCACCTCCCGCAGGAACCGCATCGCGCGCCCGTGGTCGCGGGTCAGGATCGCCTCGGTGTGCAGGGAGCCGTGCCGGCGGATGTGCTCCATGGCCGCCTCCATCGAGGGCACCACGCGCACGGCGAGGATGAGGGCGAGGTACTCCGTCCCCCAGTCCTCCTCCGTGGCGGGGACGGCGGACGGCACGAGCCGGCGCGTCTCCGGGCAGCCGCGCAGTTCCACGCCCGCCGCGGAGAGGGCCTCCGCCGCCTTCGGGAGGAAGGCGGCGGCCACGCTCTCGTGCACCAGGAGCGTCTCCATGGCATTGCAGACCCCGGGCCGCTGGGCCTTCGCGTTGACGCAGACCGCGACCGCCTGCGGAAGATCCGCTCCCTCGTCGACGTAGACGTGGCACACTCCCTTGTAGTGCTTGATCACGGGGATCCGGGATTTCTCGGCGACGCTGCGGATGAGGCCTTCCCCTCCCCGGGGGATGATGAGGTCGACGTGCTCCTCCATCGTCAGGAGCGCGTCGATCGCGGCGCGATCCGTGCGCGGGATCAGCGAGACCGCGTCCTCCGGGAGCCCCGCCCCGGCCATGGCCTCCCGCAGGACCCGGGCGATGGCCGCGTTCGACGCGATCGCCTCCGACCCCCCCCGCAGGACGACCGCGTTCCCGGACTTGACGCAGAGCGCCGCCGCGTCGGCCGTCACGTTCGGGCGCGACTCGTAGATGATCCCGATCACCCCGAGGGGGATCCGCATCCGGCCGACGAGGAGGCCGTTCGGCCGGCGGTCCATGCGCTCGATCCCCCCGACGGGGTCGGGGAGGGCCACCACTTCGTCGATCCCGTCGGCCATCTGCCGGATCACCGCGTCCGTGAGACGCAGACGATCGAGCATCGGGGCGGAGAGGCCGCGGTCGGCCCCGGCCGAGAGGTCCTTCGCGTTCTCGTCCCGGAGGAACGCCGCGCGGGCGCGCAATCCCCGCGCCATCCCCCGAAGGGCGTCGTTCTTCGCAGCGGTTCCGGCCCGGGACAGGGAGACGGCCGCCGCCCTGGCTGCCCGGCAGATGCGTTCCACCATCGCGTAGGTCGTCTCGGGCTCGTTCACCGGGTTCCGGCTCCTTTCCTCGGGTCGGCGGACTTCGCCGCCGGCAGGATCGTCAGGTCGTCGCGGTGGACCACTTCGGAAGGAAGATCCGGCCCGAGGAGGGCGCGCACCTCCGCGCTCCGCTTCCCTTTCCCCCGCGCCACCTGGTCGCTCCCCCACCGGGCGATCCCCCGGGCGAAGACGCGCCCGCGCCGATCCGCGATCGACACCGCGTCTCCCGGCCGGAAGTCGCCCTGCGCCCCCAGCACACCCGCCGGAAGGAGGCTCTTCCCTCCCTCCAGGAGGACCTTCCGCGCCCCGTCGTCCACCACGATCGT
>DASWBR010000079.1:0-4447 GCA_036390495.1 Candidatus Deferrimicrobiaceae bacterium
GCGCGCACCGCCGCGGCCTGCTCCTCGAGGATCTCGGCCATGAGGTAGCGCAGGGCCGCCTTCTCCCCGAGGTGCCGCAGCTCCCGGATCATCGCCGTCCCCAGCCCGAGGTGGCGGTAGTCCGCGGCGACCTGGATGCGCACCACACCCACGCGCTGCTTCCACCCCGTCTTCTGCCGGTGGAGCGTGGCGTCCCCGACGACCCGGTCCCCCTCCAGGGCGAGGATGGGGAGAACCGATTCGTAATCGAGGGTGTCCGCCCAGCGCTGCACCACCTCTTTCCGGCCCACGTCCTGGCGGAAGAACATCTTGTCCTCGGGGGGGACCCGTTGGAAGAACGACCACAGGCGGTCCACGTCCTCCCGCACCATCGGGCGGAAGACGAGGCGCGCGCCGTTGCGCAGCGTGACTTCGCGGGGGTACCGGTCGAGGTGGATCATTTCCGTCTCCTGAGGGGCCATGATCGGCTACCACGCGTCCCGGAACGGGATTTCCACCGCATCGTACCACTCCGCGAAGTCCATGGGGCAGTGGGGAGGGAGCCCTTTCTCGTGCAGGAGGTCGTCGATCACCCGGTGGAGGAAGGAGAGCGCGTTGTCCAGGAGACGGAGATCGTTCCCGGAGAACTCGTCCGCGTCCAACCCGTGGTACGCCTCCACGGCGAGGGCGAGGTCCCGGCGGGCGGCCGGGAGATCCTTCCCGTCGAGGGCCTTCGCGATGACATCGAGGTGCCGCCGGAGTTGCCGGTACGCCCTGCGGACCTCGAAGGGCGAGGCCTCGATCTTCCGCCACTCCCCGAAGTACAGGGCGTCGTGTCCCGCGCGCAGCTCCGCGTACGACAGCCCGTCGTACGGGCAGCCGGGGCGGCCGGCGGGGGAAGTGCCGGCCCCCGGAGGGGCGAAGTGCAACTCCGCCCCGCAGTTGGGGCAATGGAAGACGGTCGCTTGCACGGGGAGATTATCGCGCCGCTTGCCCCGACAGGGTATGTATGCTAACATACATGTCCATGGAAACCCTGACCCCCTCCCAGCGGAAAGTCCTCGCGTTCGTGCAGGAGTTCGCCACCCGGAACCGTTTCGCCCCGACGGCGCGGGAGATCGCGGAGCGGTTCGGCATCGCGGAGAAGAACGCCTTCTACTACCTCGACGTCCTGGAGCGGAAGGGATTTTTACGAAGGCGGCCGCATCACCCCCGGCGGATCGAGTTCACGGAGAAATCCGCGCCGTACCGCCCCCCGCTGCGCGTCCCCGTGCTGGGCCGGGTCCCCGCGGGCCCTCCCCGCGAGGCGGTGGAGGAGTCCGGGGAGGAACTGCTCCTCGACCCCCTGCTCGCGGGCGGGGAGGAGGTGTACGCCCTCCGCGTGAAGGGGGACAGCATGACGGGGGCGGGGATCCGGGACGGGGACTACGTCCTGGTGCGCCCGCAGGAGGACGCCGGGGACGGGGAGATCGTGGTGGCCGTCGTCGACGGCGAGGCCACGGTCAAGCGGCTGCGGCGCGCGGAGGGAGGGGTCCGGCTCGAGGCGGAGAACCCCGCCTTCCCGCCGCTCTTCCTCCCCGCGCCGGGAACCCCCGCCGCGGACGGCGCCGGCGCCCCCTCCCCCGCCCTGCGCGTCGCGGGGAAGGTCGTCGGCCTCTTCCGGAAGATGTAGGACGCCCCGTGGAGACCGCGCCGCGGCGGATCGGCCTCGCCACGCTGTACGCCCTGTGCCTCGCCCCGGCCCCCGGGAAGGTCGCGGGGATCCTCGGCCCCGGCGCGTGCCGCCTCGCGCTGCGCGCCCTGGCGCGCCCCCTCCTGTCCGGGGAGCCGGTCGTGGCGGTGGACGGGGGGAACCGGTTCGACCCGTACGAGGTCGCGCGGGCGGAGCGGGCCCTCGGCGGGACCGGGCGCGACGCGCTCTCCCGGCTCCTCGTCTCCCGCGCCTTCACCTGCCACCAGCTGGAGGCGCTCCTCGCGCGCCGCCTCCCCGCCGCGCTCTCCCGCTCCCGCGCCCGGGTCGCCCTCGTGCTGGCGTTGCCGGAGACGTTCGCCGACGAGGACGTCCCCTACGCCGAGGCGTGCCGGGTGTTCCAGAGGTGCCTCGCGGCCCTGCGGCGACTCTCGCGGGAAGGGGCGCGGGTGGTGGTGACGGGGGAGAGTGGCGGGGGACACTCTTCCCCTTCGGCCCCGGAGAAAACCAAAACCGAAGAGTGTCCCCCTAAACGGTCGGGGTTCTTCCGGTACCTGGCGCGGACGTCGGACCCGCTGCTGGTGCTGGCGGGGGACACGATGGCGGGGGACACTCTACCCTCCCTCCCCGGAGGATAGAACGAAGAGTGTCCCCCTGAAAGGGAAATCATGGGAAGGACCGTACTTCCTTTCACCCAGGAGCTGTACCGCGAGGAGGCGTCGTGGGCGCCGTTCCGGCGCGCGCTGCGCCGGGAGGACCGGGAGCTGCTCGACGAGCTGTTCGCCGCGGCGCGCTACCACACCGCCGCCTGCGCGTTCGCCGGGCGGGCGGTTCCGTTCGAGGCGATCCTCCTCAGCATGCTCGTGGAGGAGCGCCGGGCGGTGCGGGAGTTGGAGAAAAAAGTGGAAAAGCTCCTGGCGGGGGACCGGTGACGGGGTGGGTGCTCGACGTCGCGGCGGAAAGCGAAGGCGTCGCCGTCTGGTTCCGCGCCGCGTCCGGCGCGACGCGGCTCCTGCGGGCGCCGTTCCGCCCCTCCTTCGTCCTCGCGGGACGCGGGGTGCGCGGGGAGACGGTCGCGGCGGCGGCGCGGCGGTGGGGGTGCGCCGCGTCCCCCGGCGAGGGGCTCGACTTCTTCTCCGGGAAGGCGGTGCCGGCGTGGAACGTCGCCGTCCCCTCCCCCCTGCTCCTGAAGGAAACCGTGCGGAAGGCGGAGCGGGCGTTCGGGGCGGAGGCGCTGCACAACGCCGACATCGCCCCCGAGCAGCAGTTCGCGTACGCCACCGGTCTGTACCCGCTGGCGCGGGCCGAGGCCGACCTCTCCCCGGACGGCGCGATCCTCGCGGCCCGCGTCCTCGACTCCCCGTGGGACGCCGACGCCCCGCTCCCCCTCCTCGCGCAGGCGCGCCTCGCGCCCGCCGGGACCGGCCACCCCGCCCACGGCCGCGTCCGCCCCCTCGAGTTCGAGGCCGACGGGCGCACCCACGTCCTCCTGTGGGAGGACGGCGCGGAACTGCTCCGGGAGCTTTCCCGCCTTATCGACGCCCACGACCCCGACCTGCTGGTCACCGAGTACGGCGACGAGTACATCCTCCCCCGCCTGCTCGCCCTCGCGGCGCGCCTGCGCGTCCCGTTGCGGCTCGGCCGGGAGGCGGGCCGGACCGGCGGAGGCGCCGTCCGCCTCACCCGGCAGCGCTCCTACTTCTCCTACGGCCAGGTCGTCTTCCGCGCCGCGGGGCACGCCCTGTCCGGCCGGTGGCACGTGGACGCCCGCAACGCCTTCCTCTTCGCCGACACCGGGCTTCCGGGGCTGATCGAGCTCTCCCGCCTCTCGGGGATCCCGCTCCAGCGGATGGCGCGGTCGTCGCCGGGGACCGCCATCTCGGCGATGCAGGTGGCGCTGGCGCTTCGCAAGGGGATCCTCGTGCCGTACAAGAAGCGGGAGCCGGAAGCGTTCAAGACGGCGCAGGAGCTCGTGGAAACCGACAAGGGGGGGCTCACCTACCTCCCCCGTCCCGGGCTCCACGAAGGCGTCGGCGAGCTCGACTTCGCCTCCATGTACCCGTCGCTGATGGACCGGTACAACATCTCGCCGGAGACGGTGGACTGCCGCTGCTGCCCGGGCGACGCCCTCCCCGTCCCCGGCATCCCCGTCCGCACGTGCCGGCGGCGCCGCGGCCTCGTCCCGGAGACGATCGCCCCGGTGCTCGAGAAGCGCGCGCTGCTGAAGAGCCGGCAGAAGGCCGCCGGAGACCCCGGGGAGCGGGAGGCGATGCGCCGGCGCCAGACGGCGCTGAAGTGGCTCCTGGTGGTGTGCTTCGGCTTCCTCGGGTACAGGAACGCCCGCTTCGGCCGGATCGAGGCGCACGAGGCGACCACCGCGTGGGGGCGGGAGAAGCTCCTGTCGGCCAAGGAGATCGCGGAGGTGGCGGGGTTCTCCTTCCTCCACGGCATCACCGACGCCCTCTGGGTGGTGCGGGAGGGCGCGACGGAGGGCGACTACCGCCGCCTCGCGGAGACGATCACGGCGGAGACGGGGATGCCGATCGCCCTGGAGGGGGTGTACCGGTGGATCGCCTTCCTCCCGTCGAAGGGGAACCCGCGCGTCGGCGTCCCCAACCGGTTCGTCGGCGCCTTCGCCGACGGGGAGGTCAAGGCGCGCGGCGTGGCGATGCGCCGCTCCGACACCCCTCCCTCACCGAGCTTGTTGGAGTCGTTAAAGTCGGGGAAGTCGCTGCGGGCCAACCTGGCATTGGCGTTCACGAGCGGCGCGATGACCTG
>DASWBR010000080.1:0-4549 GCA_036390495.1 Candidatus Deferrimicrobiaceae bacterium
ATCCGTGCCCCATCGAGCATCACTTACGCGCCGATGGGAGACTCACTGGTCTTCGCAGATACCGACAACGATAGGATCATGCGGATTTCCTTTCTGGACGGGAATATCTATTACATGGTAGCGAACGCGGCCGGGACCCCGTTTTCGGAAGGTATCGATCCGCTAGGAATGGCACCAGCAAAACCCCGCGTCGTGGATTACAACCCGGTCACAGGGAATTTTTTCTTCGTCGAACAGGATAGCCAGCGGGTATTGCACATCGATTCCTCCGGGAAGGTGCGAATTTTCGCAGGCACAGGGGGTGCGGGTTTCTCCGGCGACGGCGGTCCGGCAACGGAGGCCCAGCTGACCGACCCGCGGGCCGTCACCGTCGACTCGCGCGGGAACGCCTATATCGCCGACTTCGGCAACCACGCCGTCCGGATGGTCGTCGGCGGCGCCCTCCCCTGACCCGGCAGGAAATTTCCGACTGTCACGGCTGTTCTGGGGGTGTGGGGGATATTCTTTGTTGGCACTTTGCCAACGACGTCCCAGACCCCCCTTGTGTATTTCCTTGCTTGGCCCCCGATTTGCAACTGGGAACAGGATGGAGATCGAGGAGTTTTTCCGCTCGAAGTCGTTTTACGTGACCTTTGCCATCTTCTTCGACTACCCGCACGATCCCCTGCACGCGCGCCTCGCGAGGTTCGGCGCGATCCGGCTAACGGATGCCGGGAGGGAGAAATGGTACCGGCTCCGCGCGGATTTCCGCCACGCCGACCTGTTCGGGGACTTTTTCCGGAATACAAGGGAGTTTCGGCGGTACCCGGGGCTGCAGGCGCCATGCGACATGCTGGAAATCCTCGAAGAACTGATCGACAACGGGGAGTGATTCCCGGTGCCCTCTGGAAGGGGAGCCGGTGCCGGGAGCGGAAGGACGGAGGAAGCGCGTTCCCTCTACGCGGGGTGGCCGGGGGGCTTCGCCTTCGCCCTGGCGGCTGCCAGGGAAATGACGGCGTACGCGATCAGGACGCCGGATACGACCTGCGACTCGGACAGCGGGCCGAGGAAGCCGCGGGGGTCGTCCCGGAAAATTTCGAGGAAGGAGCGGGCCGCCCCGTACAGGATCAGCATCGTCCAGAAGCGGACCCCCGGCGTCCGGAAACGGTCCCGCGTCGCGTAAAGGATCCCGAAGATGGCGAACCCGGCCATCGATTCGTAGATCTGGGTCGGGTGAAGGGGGATGTGGAGCGGCGCCAGGGACGCCGGGTCGGAGAAGGTGATGGCCCACGGAAGCCCCGACGGCTTGCCGTAGCAGCACCCCGCCATGGTGCAGCCGATGCGCCCGAACGCGAGGCCCAGCGGGATCCCGATCGCCGAGGCGTCCGCGACGGGGAGGAACGGGATCCGGTTCCTCCGCAGGTAGATCAGGCACGCGGCCACGGCGGCCAGGAATCCCCCGTAGAAGACGAGACCGCCGTTCCACAGCTTTAGGATCTCCACCGGGTCCGCCTCGTATTGCCGCCAGTAGACGAGGACGTGGAACAGCCGCGCCCCGACGATGGCGGAGAGGACCACCCAGAACCCCATGTCGTAGAATTTCTCGCGGTCGATCCCCTGCCGGGCGATCTCCCGGCCGGCGACCCAGATGGAGGCGAGGAAACCCACGGCGACGAAGACGCCGTAGGCGTAGATCTTAAGGCTTCCTACCTGCAGCAGGACGGGGTGCATCGGCGGGCTCCTTGGACCAGAATAGCATGTCCGCCACGAGCAGGGCGACGCCCACGGAAATGCCGATGTCCGCCACGTTGAAGGTGGGCCAGTGGTGCGTCCGCCAGTGCAGGTCGATGAAATCGACCACGTACCCGAGGCGCCACCGGTCGATCAGGTTCCCGATCGCCCCGCCGAGTATCAGCCCCAGCCCGGGGGGAGCGAGCCCTTTCCCGGGGAGGTGCCAGATGTAGGCGAGCACCGCCGCCATCGCCAGCAGGGTGGCCAGGATCAGCATCGGGTGAACCCAGCGTGGGTCGAGGTTCGACAGGAGGCTGAACGCCACGCCGGTGTTCCGGACGTGGACCAGCCCCAGGATCCCGGGCAGGAGTTCCCGCGGTTCGAAGAGCGGGAGATTGCGGACCGCCCACGACTTGCTCGCCTGGTCGGCCGCCGTGAGCAGGAGCGCCGAGAGGGCGGGGACGGCGAATTTCCGGAGGTTCGTCAAATCCGCCCGTCACTTCCCGACGGCGGGGGCGCATCGGCCGCACAGGTCCGGCGCGGCGGGAAGCGTCCCCACCTCCGGCGTGTGGTTCCAGCACCGCTCGCACTTTCCCCAGGGGGCCTTTTCCACCCGAACGCGGAGGCCCGGGAACGCCTCGCTCCCGAACGCGTCCGGCCCGTGGACCTCGCCGGCGACGAGGCCAGAGACGATCAGCACGTCCCGGACTTCCCGGGCGTGCGTCCCGAGCAGGTCCGCGAAGGGGCCCGGCGAGATCGTCACCAGGGCGTCCTGGTCGCTCCCGATGACCTTTTCCTTCCGGGCCGTCTCCAGCGGCTTCGCGACCTCGGCGCGCAGCGCGAGGATCCGCTCCCAGCGGGTGGCGAGGCTTTCCGCATCCGGCACGCCGCGGGGGGCCGGAAAATCCGCAAGGAACACGCTCTCCGGCTTGCCGGGCCAGGCGGGGAGGTACCCCCACGCCTCGTCCGCCGTGAAGGAGAGGACCGGGGCGATCAGCGGGAGCAGCCCCCGCACGATGCCGAACATCGCCGTCTGGGCGGAGCGCCTCCCCGGGTCGTCCGGCCGGGAGCAGTACATCCGGTCCTTCAGGACGTTGAGGTAGAAGGCGGACATGTCGGCCGAGCAGAAGTTGTTCACCGCGTAATAGAGGATGTGAAACTCGTACTCCTCGTACGCCTGCCGCACCTTTTCCACGAGCCGGTCGAAGAGGACCAGGGCGTACCGGTCCATCTCCTCCATCCTGTCCAGGGGAACGTCGTCGCGGCCGGGGGTGAAGTCGCTCAGGTTGGCGAGCAGGTACCGGACCGTGTTCCGGATCTTCCGATACGACTCGGCGACCCGCTCGAGGATCTCCTGGGAGAGGGGGTTGTCGTTCCGGTAGTCCAGCGCGCCCACCCAGAGGCGCAGGACCTCGGCGCCGTACTTCTTGATGACCTCCCCGGGAGCGATGACGTTCCCCTTCGACTTGCTCATCGCCTCTCCCTTGCCGTCCACGACGAACCCGTGGGTGAGGACGCCGCGGTACGGCGCGAACCCGCGCGTCCCCACGGCGGCGAGGATGGACGAGTGGAACCATCCGCGGTGCTGGTCGGACCCCTCCAGGTACAGGTCGACGGGAACGCCCAGGTTCTCCTTCCCCTCGCACACGCAGGCGTAGGAGACCCCCGAGTCGAACCATACGTCGAGGATGTCCTTCTCCTTCCGGAAGGAAGTGGCGCCGCAGGCGGGGCACGCCGTTCCCGGCGGGAGGAGTTCCTCCACCGACCGGTCGAACCAGGCGTCGGCCCCTTCCTTCTCGAAGAAGCCGGCCACGTGGTCCACCAGCCCGCGGTCGAGGAGGTGGTGGCCGCACCCCTCGCACTGGAAGAGGGCGATCGGAACGCCCCAGGCCCGCTGGCGGGAGATGCACCAGTCGGGGCGGTTGGCGATCATCCCCTCGATCCGCTCCTGCCCCCACGAAGGGATCCAGCGGACCTTCCGGATCTCCGAGAGGGTCTTCTCCCGGAGCCCCGTCGCCTCCATCGAGATGAACCACTGCTTCGTCGCCCGGAAGATGACCGGCTCCTTGCACCGCCAGCAGTGGGGGTAGGAGTGGGAGACCTCCCCGAGGGAGAGGAGGGCGCCGACCTCGGCGAGCTTCGCGTTCACCTTCGGGTTCGCCTCGAAGACCTGCATCCCCGCGAAAAAGGGGACGTCCGCCGTGAACCGCCCCTCGTCGTCCAGCGGCGCCAGGATCTCGAGCCCGTACTTCCGCCCCGTCTCGTAATCCTCCCGGCCGTGGCCCGGCGCGGTGTGGACGCATCCGGTCCCCGCCTCCAGCGTCACGTAGTCGGCGAGCACCAGGATCGAGTCGCGGTCGAGGAACGGGTGGCGGCACCGCATCCGCTCCAGATGACCCGCCCGGAAGGTGGCCAGCCGGACCGGATTGGAAAGCGCCGCCTCGGCGGCGAACCGGCCCGCGAGCCCCTCGGCGACCACGTAGACCTCGCCCCCCGACTCCAGCGCCACGTAGTCGAAGTCGGGGTGGAGCGCCACGCCGAGGTTCGACGGGATCGTCCACGGCGTGGTGGTCCAGATGACGAAGGAGACCTTCTTCCCCGCCAGGGACGGGTGGATCCTCTCCGGCGGGTCGACGAAGGGGAACTTCACGTGGATCGACGGGGAGGCGTGGTCGGCGTACTCCACCTCGGCCTCGGCCAGCGCCGTCCGGCACGTCAGGCACCAGTAGACGGGCTTCGTCCCCTGGTACACCGCGCCGGACCCGATGAACCGCCCCAGCTCCCGGAGGATCCCCGCCTCGTAGTCGAAGGACATCGTCTGGTACGGCTTCTCCCACTC
>DASWBR010000081.1:0-4538 GCA_036390495.1 Candidatus Deferrimicrobiaceae bacterium
GCCCGTCGGTGACGAGGAGGACCTCCGAGAGGCCGGCCATCGCCTTGTGGACCCGCCCCACCGCGCCCTGGGGCGTGACCACCGACATCCCCTCCTCCACCCCCGCCTCCGAACCCGCGCCGATGAAGACCGCCTGGAACCCCGGGGTGATGTCGGGCCCGACCACCCGCGCGCCGATCGTCCGCCGTTCGAGGGTCTCGGAGTACCTCAGCAACTCCTTGAGGCGACGGTTCTCGAGCTGGGCGTCCCGGCTCGCGTGGAGCTTCTCCTGCAGGGAGGCCACCTCCCGCCGGAGCCGGTCGTTCTCCCTCGAGACCCCGACGAGAGCGACGTAGTGCGACCAGACCCCGGAGACACCCTTTCGGAGAAAATCGACGGCGAGGTAGAAGGGGCGGAAAAGGGACGATCCCGCCGCGCGCGCAGGCGCCGCGCGGTCGAGCGGGGGGAAGGGATGGACGAACACCTGGATCGCCGCGAAAACGAGCACCGCGGCGGCGAGGAGCCGCCACCATCTCCGGAAGAAGGATCCCATAGAAACCGCCTGGCGACGCGGCCGCGGGGCCGATGAAACCGCCCCCCGGCGGTTCAGTGGAGGGCCACCTGCCGCAGCAGGTCGAGTTCGTCCAGCGCTTTCCCGGAGCCGAGGACCACGCAGGACAGCGGATCCTCCGCCACCGTCACGGGAAGGCCCGTTTCCTCCCGCAGGAGCGCGTCGAGGTTCCGAAGCAGCGCCCCTCCGCCGGCCAGCACGATGCCGCGCTCGTAAATGTCCCCTGCCAGTTCCGGCGGGGTCTCCTCGAACACGCCCTTGACGGCGTCCACGATGATGCGGACCGGCTCGGAAAGGGCTTCCCGGATCTCGTCCGAGTGGAGGGTGAGGGCCTTCGGGACCCCCGACACCATGTCGAGCCCCTTGACCTCGACCGACTCCGAGAATCCGGGGAAGGCGTTCCCGATCGTGACCTTGATGTGCTCCGCGGTGGGCTCGCCGATCAGCAGGTTGTACTTCCGCTTGACGTACTGGAGGATCGCCTCGTCCATCTTGTCGCCCGCCACCCGGACGGACTGGCTCTTGACGATCCCGCCGAGGGAAATGAC
Organism: Candidatus Deferrimicrobiaceae bacterium; assembly: GCA_036390495.1. GTDB lineage: Bacteria > Desulfobacterota > Deferrimicrobia > Deferrimicrobiales > Deferrimicrobiaceae > JAGGAJ01. The sequence continues at coordinate 1,099 of DASWBR010000081.1, forward strand.
CGCGACCTCGGTCGTTCCCCCGCCGATGTCCACGATCATGTTTCCCGAAGGTTCCGTGATGGGCAGGCCTGCCCCGATGGCCGCCGCCAGCGGTTCCTCGATGAGGTACACCTCCCGGGCGCCCGCGCTCTGGGCGGACTCGCGCACGGCCCGCCGCTCCACCTCGGTACACCCGTAGGGGACGCAGATGATGATGCGGGGCCGCACCAGGGTGCGGGCCTTGTGGGCCTTCCGGATGAAGTACCGCAGCATCGCCTCGGTGACCTCGAAATCGGCGATGACCCCGTCCTTGATGGGACGGATGGCGACGATGTTCCCGGGGGTGCGCCCGATCATCCGCTTGGCCTCGATCCCCACGGCGAGTACCTTCTTGGTCCCGCGGCTGTCCCGGTGGACCGCGACGGCGGACGGTTCGGAACAGATGATCCCCTCCCCCTTCACGTACACCAGGGTGGTGGCGGTGCCGAGATCGATGGCGAGGTCGTGAGAGAACAGACCGAGCAGGCGGTCGAATATCATCCTGTTGCCTCCGGGCTTCGGGAAAACGGTTCCCCGCTGGGAAAGGTATCGGGGTATCTTACCAGCACCTCCGGGCCCGCGCAACCGCCGGACGGGTTCCGGCCGTCGGAATCCGGTGGAATCCCGTTGAAATCTCCGGGCCTGACGCATTAGGATAGTACGTTCGGCGCGACACCCTATTTCCCCGAAGAACCGGAGAAGAAAAACGCCATGCTCGACGTACTCCGCCGGAACGCCGGCTCCTGGGCCATCAAGATCATCCTTTCCTTCATCGCGCTCACCTTCATCTGGTGGGGGGTGGGCACCTACACCGAGAGCGGGAGGAACGTGGCCGCCACGGTCGCCGGGGAAGCGATCACCACGGGCGAACTGGCCGAGGCGGTAGCGGGCCTGGAAAAGACGTACCGCGAAGTGTATGGCGCCGCCTTCACGCCCGAGATGGCCAAGACGCTCGAACTCCGGAAACAGGCCCTCGACTCGCTGATCCAGCGCCGGATCCTTCTCGCGGAGGCAGACCGGATGGGCCTGTCCGCAACGGACACGGAGGTGAAGCGGGAAATCGCCGCCACGCCCGCCTTCCAGGCGGACGGCCAGTTCCGGGAGGACCGGTACCGCTCGGTCCTTTCCTACAACCGCGTCACGCCCGCGGAGTTCGAAGCGTCCAAGCGGATGGAGATCACGCTGAAGAAGATGGACGGGCTCCTCGCCGCCGGCGCGCTCGTGCCCGAGACGGAGGCGCGGGAACTGTTCCGCGCCGCCTCGCGGAAGATCCGGCTCGTGATCGCGACCGCGGACCCGGACCGGATAAAGGGAGTCGAACCCGCGACCGAGGCGGAGATCGCGGCCAGATACGAACAGGCCAAGGAGAGTTTCCGGAAACCGGCCCGGGTAAAGCTTGCGGTGGCGGCGTTCACGCCGGACCTCTTCGGGAGAAGCGTTCTGCCCACGGACGCGGAGGTCAAGGCGTATTACGAGGGGAACCCCGACCTGTTCCGTTCCGAGGAGCAGCGCCTGGTCTCCCGCATCATCCTGCCGTTCGGGAAGAAGGACCAGGAGGCGTCCCGCGGGAAGGTCGAGGGGATCCTGCGGGAGGCATCCAAGGGGAAGCCGGAATTCGAGGCCCAGGCGAAAAAATATTCCCGTCCCGGCGGGGGGGAGACGTGGCTGACGCGCAAGGATGCCGGCCCGGATCTCGCAGCGGCCCTCTTCTCCGCCCCGGTGGACACGGTCGTGGGCCCCGTGGAGACGGGAGGAAACCTCGTTCTCGCCCGGGTGAACCGGATCCGGTTCCCGGAGACCCTTCCGCTGGCGCAGGTCCGCGACCGCGTGGTGGTGCTCCTGAAGCGCGAGAAGGGGAAGGACCAGGCGGTGATCAAGGCGTACGAGGCGCAACCGAAGGCGGCCGCCTCGAAAGACCTCAAGGCGACGGCCGCATCGTTCGGCGTCCCGGTGCTCGAGACCGGGTGGGTGGAGACGGAGGGCGCCGCGGGGGTCCCCCCCGTAGTGGTCCAGGAGGCGTTGCTGCTCCCGGCCGGCGAGGTCGCCCCCGTGAAGACCGTGGGCGACACCCACTACCTCTTCCAGGTGGCGGCGAAGGAGGAGTCCAGCGTACCCCCCCTCTCCGCCGTCCGCGACCGCGTGATTGCCGCCGTGGAGAGGGAAAAGCGCGCGGCAGCCGCCAGCGCGGCCCTGCAGCAGGCTCTCGCGGCATCGAAAACCGCCGCGGAACTCGAGGCGAACGCGAAGAGGGCCGGGATTCCCACGGCCGTCACCGGCTGGTTTTCCCCCGTCTCCGACACCCTCCCCGACGCCCTCTCCGCGGCCGGGGAGATCCGGAAGGAACTCATCATCCTCTCGCCGAAGGCACCGGTATCCCCCAGGCCGTTCCCAGGGAAGTCCGGCCAGTCCGTCGGGGTGGCGTTCCTCGGCGAGGAGCAGCCCCCGGATGCGGAGTTCGCCCGGCAGAAGGGGCAGGTGGTGAAGGAAATGAGCGAACGCAAGAAGTCCGCGATGCTGGAGGCGTTCCTCTCGGACCGCCGGATGCAGTACAAGGTCGAGATCCACCCCGAGGCGCTCAAGTAGCGCCGGCTATGCAGCGGAGCGTGCGAAACGGCAAGGGGGTTTTCTCCCTTGCCGTTTTTATTCTCCTCCTCGGGTCCATCTCCGGCGCCGCCCGGACGGAGAAGGGCGTCGTGGAGGAGGTGGTGGACGGCGACACCCTGGTCGTCCGCGTCGCCGGGGAGGCCGCCACGGTACGCCTGATCGGCGTCGATGCCCCCGAGAGGAGCCACCCCTCGCTCGGGAAGGAGTTCCTGGCCGACGAGTCGGCGGCGTTCCTGTCCTCCCTGTGCCTCGGGAAGGAAGTCCGGATGGAACCGGATGCGGAGGGGACCGACAAGTACGACCGCCTCCTCCGGTACGTCTTCCTCCTGCCGCCCGACGGGCGGCTCCTGAACATCGAACTGGCCCGCGCCGGGATGGCGCGCGTCTATACCCGTTTCCCCTTCTCGCGCCGGGACGAGTTCGCGTCGGCGGAAGGGAACGCCCGGAAGGAGGGGAAAGGGGTCTGGAAGGACGGCGGTATGGCGGAGGCCCGGTGGCTGGCCGCAGGACAAACGCCCCCCGTGCATGTATACCCGTCCGGCGGAAGGGCCTTCTCGGTCGTTTTCGGGGGAATGGCGAAGCCGGGGGTGGAGCGCGGGGAGCTGCCGAAGGAGATCGAGTGGCTCCTCCGGCAACGGGCGGAACTCTCGGAGGCGGAGTTCTCCCGCAAAGCCCGGGAGAGGGGGTACCGCCCCGTCGACCCGTCGCGGGAGGTCGCGGAAACAGGATCCCGCGCGACCGGAGCCTCCGGTGCCGCGGCCCGCGGCACAGTCCCGTGGGAGGAGGCGCACCGCCACGAGGGCGAGGAGATCGTCGTC
>DASWBR010000082.1:0-6714 GCA_036390495.1 Candidatus Deferrimicrobiaceae bacterium
CTTCATGTTCTCCCACGAGTCGTACCTGAAGATCGGGGTCCCGTGCAAGCAGTGCCACATCCGCGTCTCCGAGGGGGACGGGAGGGTGGACGACGCGCGGTGCTACGACTGCCACGTGGGGCGGCTGCAGAAGAAGGGGGATGTCCTGGCGCTCCACCGGACGCACGTCACCTACAACTCGGTCCAGTGCTTCCGTTGCCACGAGAGGGTCCGCCACGGCACGGTCGAGCTGGTCAAGACGTTCGAGGTCCAGTGCGACGGGTGCCACAAGCGGCTGCACAACTACCAGAAGGAGATGTACATGGGGGCCGGTGCGAAGGGCGTGCCGGACACCCCTTCGCGGATGTTCTCGGCCCAGGTCGCGTGCGACGGGTGCCACACCCGGGCCGTGGAGGTGAAGGAGTCCGGCGTGTCGTTCCCCGGCGAGAGCAAGCTGGCCGCGGAGCGGAAGAGCTGCGTGACCTGCCACGGGAAAGGGTACGACCTGATGCTCGACGACTGGGTCCGCGAGTCGCGGAATCTGGTCGCGGAGATGGAGAAGATCGTCGCGGCCGGGAAGGCGGCGGTGGGGAGCGGGAAGGCGGCGGACCGGAAGGTTGCCCAGGCGCGGGCCCTCGTGGCCGACGCCCAGGGGAACCTCGACTTCCTCCGGGCCGGCCGCGGGGCGCACAACATCGAGTACGCCCTGAAGATCCTGCGGGTGGGCCACGAGCAGGTGACGGCGGCGTTCCGGATGGCGGGGGCCGAGGGGGCGCCCGCGAAGCCCCCGATCCTCGCCAACCCGTCGGCGTACTGCGCCACCCTGTGCCACGCCCGGGTCATGGCGCCGGACAAGCTGTTCTTCAAGGAGATGGAGGTCTCCTTCCCGCACGCGCTGCACATCAAGGACGTGGGGATCCCGTGCGCCAAGTGCCACTCCCCCGAGAAGCACAAGATGCGCATCGTGACGAAGTCCGAGTGCATGAAGTGCCACCACGAGAGCAAGGACATCGACTGCGCCCACTGCCACCGGGCCCAGCAGGCGCTCTACGAGGGGAAGGTGAAGGCGTACGGCGTGACCCCGGCTCCCGACGTGATGGCGGCGGCGAAGACGAAGTGCGTCGAGTGCCACGAACTGAAGAAGGGGACGCAGACGGTACTGACCGTGAAGGCGAAATGCGAGGAGTGCCACGACGCGAAATACGGGAAGATGCTCCTCGACTGGAAACAGGAGATCACGAAGCAGGAGAACGCGATCGCCGTCGCCCTGGAAGAGGCGAAGGAGTACGTCGTTCGGACGAAGAAGGCGGAGAAGGACGTCTCCCAGGAGGCGGCGCTGGTCCAGCAGGCGGAGGCGAACTACCTCCTGGTCACCAACGGGCGGGGGACCCACAACTACAAGCTGAGCAGGGAACTGCTGAAGGTGGCGCAGGGGAACCTGGACAAGGTGCTCGCCGCGAAGCGGAAAAAGTAACCCGCACGGGGGGATGGAAAGCGAAAGCCCCCCGGGGGATCATTCCCCCGGGGGGCTTTGTTTCACCCGCTGCGGGTAACCCGGCGGGTTACTTCTTGCCGTCCCCCGCCTTCGCCTCGCCGCCCTTGCCGAAAGCGGCCAGCGCCGCGTCGGCGTCCGCCTTCGCCTTCGTCAGCACGTCCACCGCGTATTCCACGTTGTGGACGCCGTGCCCGTACTGGACGAAGAGGAAGTTGTACTCGGCGTCCTTCGCCAGCTGAACCGCCCGCGCGTTCCCCTTCCCGGCGGCACGGGCCAGGGCCCGTGCCTTTTCGACCGACGGCTTCGCCTCGGCCATCGCGTCCTTCAGGGTCCTGTGCCACTCGTCGAGGATCCCGCGGAAATCCTCCCCGTGGCACTTGATGCAGCCGTCCTCCCCCGCCCGGTACGTCTGCCCGAGGAATCCCGCCTCCTCCGTGTTCATCTTCCGGACGTAGTGGCACGCCGGGCAGTCGACGTTCGTGGTGAACATCGGGCTGGGCCGGTTCGGCACCCCGCGCGCGCCGATTCCCTGGTAGAGCTGCTTCTGGACGTTGTGCTTGTGCTCGTGGCACACGTCGCAGTCGAAGCGCAGCGGCTCCATGCTGGTCTTCACGGCGTGCTTGATCGGCTCGTGGCAGTGCATGCACTCGATTTTCCGGTCCGTGACGTGCTGCCTGTGCATGAAGTCGATGTCGGTGTAGTGCGAAAGGCGCTTCTCGTCGTTGTGGCACTGGAAGCAGCGGTCCTTCTTCGCCTCGCCGCGACCCTGGACGGCGTCGAGGTGGCAGTTCTGGCACGCCACGTGCCGCGACCCGACGAAGTCCTTGTGGTTGAACGTCATCGTCCCGAACTTGATGTCCTTCTCCGGAGCCTTGTGGCACTTGTCGCCGCAGCCGCCGATCGGGTTGATGTTCCGGCCCTCCACCGCGCCGCGGAAGTGGCACAGGAAGCAGGTGGTCTCCGTCACCTCCATGTGGTTCCCGACGACGATCTGGCTGTGGCAGCTGGTGCACCGCAGCTTCTTGCCGCGCTTCATGTCGGTGAGGTGCGGTTTGTGGTCGAACTTGATCCCCCGCTTGAAGGTCACCTCGCCCTGGAGGAGGCGCGTCTCGTGGCACCCCTTCCGCAGGCACGACTCGTCGCTGATCTCCGCGTACGGCTTCGAGCTGTAGGTCCGGGTGACGTACTTCGCCACCTGGGAGAGGGCCTGGAACTTGAGGATCATCTTGTCCCGGACGTCGGGCGGGTAGTGGCAGTCGACGCACGGGACGTGGTTGTGCTTGGACGTCTTCCACGCCGTGTAGTACGGCTTCATGATGTGGCAGCTCGAGCAGAAATACGGGCTCGTGGAGAACTCGAACATCCCGACGGAGAAGATCAGGAAGAGGACGCCGAGGAACCCGAGGAACTTGAAGAACCGGGGCTGGATGTGCAGCCGGTCCTTCTTCCCGTGCGGGACGTGCATCCCGATCTTCTCCAGGATGGTGTCCCTGCGGTGATGATCCGGCGTCCCGGTGCCCTTTTCGCGTTCGTCCATTGCTTCCCCCTGGGAATCGGGAATCGTTCCTGAAGTCTGTGCGCAAGAGTCCGATTGTAGACTTGGGTGCGTGCGGTTTTCAAATGGAAAATGGGGGAGGGCGGGGAAGCGGGGGAGCTACTCCTCGACGAAGCTCTCGTACTCCTCGAACCCCATCAGCCGCTCGAGCTCCTCGGGGTCCTCGATCTCCAGCTCCACGAGCCACCCCTTGCCGTACGGGTCCACGTTGATCACCGTGGGGTCGTCCAGGATGGCCTCGTTGACGGTGCGGATGGTGCCGGTGACGGGCGAGGCGAGCTCCACCACGGTCTTCTGGGACTCCACCTCGCCGAATGTGTCCTTCTGCTCGAGGAATTTGCCGATCTCGCCCAGCGTGGCGGAGATGATCTCCCCCAGCTGCTCCTGCGCGTAGTCCGAAAGGCCGATCCGGACGGATTGACCCATCTCGAGCACCCAGACGTGATCCTCGGAGAATCTCAGGGAGGTTTCATCCATACCGGACTATCTTACAGGGAGTCGCGCCGGGATTGTCAATCCGTTGCGGAAAAATGTGGCGGGAAAATGCCGGTCGCCGATCAGGGACCTTTCCCCAGGACCGCGAGGGCCGTCTCCACGTGGCCGAGCGGCGAGCTCACCTGGAAGCCGCCGACCCGGTCCCGGATCCGCTCGACGATCCCCCGGGCGATCTCGATCCCCGCCTTCCTCCCGTCCTCCCGCGTCCGGCAACGCGCCATCCGCTGGAGGATTTCCTTCGGCACGACGACGCCGGGCACCTCGTTGTTCATGAACTCCGCGTTCTTGTAGCTGACCAACGGCCACACGCCCGCCAGGACCGGGATCGTCCGGGGGTATTTCCCGGCCCGGTCGAGGAAGCCGAACAGGGCCTCCACGTCGAAGACCGGCTGGGTGATGGCGAACTCCGCCCCCGCGTCGATCTTCCGGAAGTACCGTTCGATCTCCCGCTCCAGGTCCACCGCGCACGGATTCGCCCCCACGCCGATGAAGATCCCCGTGGGCGGGTCGATGGCGTTCCCGCCGATGTCGACCCCCCGGTTCAGGTTCGACGCCACCTGCACCAGCCCGATGGAGTCCACGTCGAAGACCCCGGTGACGTCGGGGTACTCCCCCAGCTTCGGGGGGTCTCCGGTGATGATGAGGAAGTTGGCCAGCTTCGCCGCGTACCCCCCCAGCAGGTCCGACTGCATCCCGATCAGGTTCCGGTCGCGGCAGCAGTAATGGAGGATCGGCTCGATCCCCACCTCGCGGTGGATGGTGAGCGCGGCGATCATCGGCGAGACGCGCGCGCTCGCCCGCGGGCCGTCGGGGATGTTGATCGCGTCCACCCCGGCGTCCGCGCACTGCCGCGCCTTCGCGAGCAGGGAGGTCATGTCGCTGGATTTCGGGGGGAGGAGCTCCACGGAGGCGACCTTCTCCCCGGAGAGCAGCTTCGCCGCGAACCGGGACTTCCTCTCCGGCGGGACGGCGTACACCAGCGCCTCCTGCCGGATCAGCGGCTTCACCTCGACGTGCCGCTTCACCCCCGAGAGGGATTTCACCGCCCGCGCCATCATCCGGATGTGGGCCGGGGTGGTTCCGCAGCACCCCCCCACCCCCCGCACCCCGAGCTCGATGTACTTCTTCGCGTATTCGGTGAAATATTCCGGGCTGGTCAGGTACATCACCCGCCCGCTGATCTCGCGGGGGAGCCCCGCGTTCGGCATGACCACCACGGGCTTCACGGTGTGGGGGAAGATCGCCTGGAGGGCGTCGAAGACCCCCGAGGGGCCGGTGCCGCAGTTGATCCCGACGATATCCACGTTCGGGTCGGCGTTGAGCGCCGACGCCATGGCTTCCGCGCGCGTTCCCAGCGCCGTCTCGCCCCGCTCGTTCAGGACGAAGGAGGCGAGGACGGGCACCCCGAACTCCTTCGCCACCCGCGCGGCCAGCCGGAGCTCGTTCAGGTTTCCGAAGGTCTCGAGCAGGAACAGGTCCACGCCCTCCGCGGAGAGGGCGGCCATCTGGGCCCGGAACGCCTCCTCGGCCTCCGCGGCGAAGGCGTCCGGCATCCGCTGGTTCGACTCCGTGCACGGCCCCACCGAGCCGGCGACCAGGATGTCCTTCCCCGCCGCCTCCCGGGCCAGCCGCACGGCCGCCCGGTTGATCTCCTCCGTCCGGTCGGCGAGGCCGTACCCCTTCAGCTTGATCGGGTTGGCGCCGAAGGTGTTCGTCTCGATCACCTCCGCCCCCGCCTCGACGTAGTCGCGGTGGATCTGGAGGATCATCTTCGGGTTCGTCAGGCACAGCTCGTCGTAGCAGGTGTGGATGAACACCCCGCGGTCGTAGATCACGGTGCCCATCGCCCCGTCGAAGACCAGGGGCGATTTCTTCATGCGCGACAGGATGCCCACCGGGGGTTACTCCAGCTCGTCGAAGGCCGGCTTCGGGGCGTAGCACATGGGGCACACCCACCCCGGAGGGAGCCGTTCGAAGGGGGTCCCCGGCGGGACGCCGTTCATCGGGTCCCCCTCCGCCGGGTCGTAGACGTAGCCGCAGCTCGAGCAGATGTACCGTTTCGGGCTTGCCATTCCCCCCCCTACACCGCGAAATATTTCGCCTGCGGGTGATGGACCACGATCGCGGAGGTGGTCTGCTCCGGCACCATCTCCATCGACTCCGTCAGGGTGACGCCGATCTCCCCGGGGGAGAGGAGATCGAACACCGGGACGTGGGCCGCCAGGTCCGGGCAGGACGGGTAGCCGAAGCCGTACCGGGATCCCTGGTACTCCTGAACGACGTACCCGGTGAAGGACGAGGGCCGGTCGCCGGCGATGCCGAGCTCCCGCCGCATCGCCTCGTGCCAGTACTCCGCCAGCGCGTCGGTGATCTCCACGCCGAACGCGTGGAGCATCAGGTAGTCGTGGTACCGGTCGGACCGGAACAGCTCCTGGGCCGCCCGGCCGATCTCCTCCCCGATGGTTGCCACGAAGAAGCCCGCCACGTCGCCCCCCTCCTCCCGGGTCCGGAAGTAGTCGGCGATGCACAGGTGTGGGGGGCTCTTCTGGCGGGGGAACGGGAAGCGGAAGGAGCGCCCCTCGTGCTCCACGACGAGGGTATCCCCCTCGGACCAGGCCCGGAAATACCCGTAGGCGACCTTCGGCCGCAAGAGCCCCTCCTCGATGCCGCGGCGCTTGAGCGTGTCGTACAGCGGCCGGACCGTGTCGCGCACCAGGCCCGCGTACTCCTCCGCGGTCATCTTGCCGCGGCGGTACCCCCAGCGTCCCCGGAAGAGGGCCTGCTCGTTCATGTAGGGGAACAGCCCCCCCGGGTCGATGCCGGTCACGCGGCGCGACCCGAGGAACGGCGGCGCCGGCACCGGGTTGTCCCGCGACAGGCCGGCCCCGCGCGGACCGGGGATCATCGCCGGGGCGGCGGTCCCGGCATCGAAGACGGTGGAGGAGAGGGTCCCCGCCTCGAACGCCCGCATGGCGGAAAGGCCGGCGAAGGCGTCGGCGCAATACACCACGGGGCCGGGGTACCCGGGCACGCAATCCTGCGCCACGAACTTTTCCGTGAGCGCCGCCCCCCCCAGCAGGACCGGCACCCGGAGCCCCGCCGCGGCGAACTGGGGCAGGTTCTCCTTCATCACGAGGGCGGACTTGACCAGCAGGCCCGACAGGCCGATCACGTCCACCCGGAGCTCCCG
>DASWBR010000083.1:0-2291 GCA_036390495.1 Candidatus Deferrimicrobiaceae bacterium
CTGGAGGCGATGCGGATCCGATACCCCGCCGCCGTCGCGTTCTCGTACCTTTCCTTCTTCCTCCTCGTCAAGCTGTGGCTCCTCTACGTTTCCGGCGTACCCGCCGGCGAATCCCGGGAGCCCGCGAAATCCGACGGCTCGATCCTGGACGCCGTCGACCTCCTCGACCTCCCGGGCGGGCCAGGCCCCGGCGGAGCGGGGCGGGTCGCCTTCGGCGGGGGGAGTTCCGGAGGGGGAGGAGCCGGGGGGACGTTCCAGGCCGCAGCCGGCGTCCCGCCGGCGGCGCCGGGAAATGCGGCGGGTGCGGCGGCGGAAGGAGGCGGGAAGGCCGCGGAAACCGCGGGGGACGCATTGTCCTCCCTCGGAGACCTCGACAAGGCCGCGATCGTGCTGTTCCTCTTCGGAATCCTCGTGGCCGCCGTGATCGGAGTCGGCGCGTACCTGCTCTACCAGGCCCCGGACATCCTGACCGAGGCGGCGTTCCAGGCAGCCCTCGCCACGAGCCTCCTCCGCGGGGCCCGCGGGATCGACGCCCCCCACTGGAGCGGCAGTGTGTTCCGTGCGACCTGGTTCCCGTTCGCCGCCGTCCTGGGGCTCAGTTTCGTCTTCGGGATGATCGTCCAGTCGTTCTACCCGGACGTCCACACGGTGGCGGAACTGTACCGCCGCCTGTACCCTTCGCAATGAACGGAGCGATGGACCCGCCGCCCGCGGCGACGCACCAGCGCAAAGGGCGTAGCGGGGGGTTCCTCGGAGCGCCCCCTGCATCACGCTGGAGGGGTACCCCACCTGTACGGTGTTCAAGGTGGGGCAAGCGTATGGAGCGAGCGGAGACCAGTCCTACGCAGCGAGCGGAATAGCGAGTGGAGAGGAAGCCCCCCGCGAGCCCGCGCACGAAAAGCCGCGTTGGGACCGGCAGGAATCGCTACAGAATCCCTTCCCTGCGGAGGATCCCCTCGGCGGCGAGGGTGCCGTTGAGGGCGGCACCCACGATCCCGCGCGACTTCCCGACCCCGTCCCCCGCGACGAAGAGGTTCGGAACGTTCGTCTCCAGGTCCGGGCCGGTTTCGTACTTCGTGTCGTAGAATTTGATCTCCGGGACGTAGATCGCCGTGGAGGGGTGCGCCACGCCGGGGATCACGCGGGAGAGGAGGACCAGGCTCTCCCGAAGGTTGTCCACGATCCGGCCCGGGTAGGCGAAGGAGATGTCCCCCGGCGTGACCCCCGGCCCCGGAGGGAGGGTGGGCGTCATCTTGTCGAAGCCGAGGTCGCCGGAGCGGAACGTCTCCGCCCGGGAGCGGCGGCCCGCCATCAGGTCCCCGAACCGCTGCACGACCAGGCTCTGGCCCCCGCCCCAGAAATTCGCGAACTCCGCCACCTTCCGCCCCATCTCCGTGGTGTCCTGGAGCGGTTCGGTCATCGACACGGTGTTGAGGATCGCGAAGTTCGTGTTCGGCGTCTTGCGGGCCTTCAGGGCGTCGCCGTTGACGAGCCGGAACCCGTCCCGCACCTCCACGCGGACGCGCCCGCCCGGATTGGTGCAGAAGGTCCTGGTCCGGTCGCCGTGGGTCGGGGTGACGAAGAGGAACTTCGGATCGTAGAGGACGCGGGTGATCTCTTCGTATACGGCGGAGGCGACCTCCACCCGGCACCCGATGTCGATTGCGCCGTACCGGGTCGTGACGCCCAGTAGACGCGCCACCTCCCGGAACCAGTACGCCCCGTCCCGCCCGGGCGCGGCCACCACGTAACGGGCCAGCAGATCCCCCCGGGCGGTGCGGAGGACGAAGGGGCCCCTTCCCCGCCGGAAGATGTTCTCGACCCGGCACTTCAGGGAGAATTCCGCACCGGCCTTCGCGATCGATTCGGTCATGCGGGCCACCACGCGGTGGGCGAGGTCGGTGCCCATGTGCCGCTGGCGGGCCGGCAGGAGGGTGATGTCCCATTCCCCCTTCGGGGTCCGGTGGCGCGCCCAGGAAACGCGGTCGAGCCACGCGTCGATCCGCTCCCGGTCCTCCCCGTACACCGTGGGGTCCGCGCCGTGGGCGAGAAAGACGTCATCCACGGCGGCGATCCGGTCCCACCCCTCCCGCTCCCCCATCCGCAGCTCAGCGAGGTCCAGCCCGATGTGGGGGGAGAGGTTCAGCTTCCCGTCGGTCATGGCGCCCGCGCCGCCCGTGCGGGCCTTCCCGTCGAGGACGAGGACGGACTTCTTCCCTGCCAGGGCCCTGGCGGCGAAGAGCCCCGCGGGACCCGCGCCGACGACTACGACGTCCCAGACCTTCCCTTCA
>DASWBR010000084.1:0-2168 GCA_036390495.1 Candidatus Deferrimicrobiaceae bacterium
CCGTGGTGGAGCAGCGTGCTGATCCCCATCGTGTTCCTCTTCTCCGCCATCGTGTCCGGAATCGCCCTGGTCATCCTCTTCTACATGGTCATCACCCCCCTGGCGGGCGGGAAGATCAACATGAAGTGCGTCGACAAGGCGGTCGACTTCCTCTTCTACGCCGTCATCGTGGACTTCTCCCTCGAGGTGGTCGAGTTCATCCACCGCGTCTACCAGAGCGAGGAGGAGATCAAGATCCTCTCCGAGATGCTGATGAGCAAGCTGTTCATGAGCCTCATCGTCATCCAGGTCATGCTGGGGATGATCCTGCCGCTGGGCATCATCTCCATCACGAAAATCTTCCGGAAGCGGTTCAGCCTGAACGAGGACCTGCGGAAGATGCTCTACTTCATCGCGGTCCTGCTGATCCAGTTCGGGATCTTCGCGACGCGGTGGAACGTCGTCATCGGCGGCCAGATGTTCTCCAAGAGCTTCCGGGGGCTGACCACCTACAAGATGGAGTTCGGGGGGCTGGAGGGACTCCTGTACGCGCTCGGCCTGCTCATGCTGCCCGTGGTGATCCTGACGGTTCTCCTGAAGATCCTGCCGCCGTGGAAGGAGATGCTGGAGGAGGACAAGGGCGCGGAGGGCGGCGCGCTGCCCGCCCCGGGCGCGTAGCGTTTAGGGGGACACCCGCACCCTGCTGGCGGGGGACACTCTACCCTCCATCCCCGGAGGATAGATCGAAGAGCGTCCCCCTGAACGCGGCTGGACCGGAATGAACGTCCCCCGGATCCTCCCCCCGTCGACGTCGATCCGGTAGAAGCCGTACCGCTGGAGCGGAACCAGCGGGGCGCCCGCCCCGCCCGACACGATCACCCGGATCCCTTCCCAGTCCTCCTCGAAGTGCATGTGCTCGTGGCTGCACAGGACGAGGTCCACCCGGTGCCGCTTCAGGATCCCGAGGAGTCTCCCGCTCTGCTCCCCGTAATCCCGGGCCGTCCCGTGGGGGGTGATCCAGGCGGTGCGGGGGGGCACGTGCATCGCCACCACGATCAGGGAGATGTTGTCCGCCCCGACCGGGTGCGCGGCAAGATCCCGGTCGAGCCAGGAGAGGGTGTTGTCGGAGAAGGAGCCGCCCGCGTTGTCCACGATCGCGAAGTGCGCGTCCCGGTGCCGGAAGGAGTAGTTCGTCCCCGGCAGCCCGAACTCCCCCGCGAACCGCTCCCGCGTCCCCGCGCGGACGTCGTGGTTGCCGGCCACGACGCGAAGCGGCTTGCGGAAAGGCGACGCGATCGCCCGGAACGCCTCCCATTCCGCTTTCGTGCCGTTCGTGACGAGGTCTCCCGTGTGGAGGAGGAACTCCATGTCGGAGGCGTCCACGGCGGAAAGAATCTGCGGGAAGATCCCGTCCTTGTCGTCCCGGCTGTCCCCGCAAACGGCGAACCCCCACGCGAACGCCTGCCCCGCCCACAGCAAGGCGCACAGCACCAGGATGGCGAAGCGTAAAGAACGCATGGCTTCATGATACAGGAGGGACGCAGCGGGGGGTTCCTCGGAATGAGCGAATGAAGAGGGAGCCCCCCGCGGAGGACCTGCGTGGTGCCGGATGTCAGGCCGCCCGGGCGAGCTCCGGGTACCGGAAGCGGACCCACAAGCCCACGAGAAGGCCCGCCGCCGCGAGGGCCGCGAGGGCGACGGGCGCGGAGGTCATCGACGCCAGCCCCCCGAGGAGGAGGCTCCCCAGCCGCATGGAGCCCAGGAAGAGGGAGACGTACAGCGCCATCACCCGCCCGCGCAGGTGGTCGGGCACGTGGTGCTGCAGCAGGGAGTTCGCCGGCGCGTTCTGCAGCACGAACGCGAACCCGGTGGCGACCAGCAGGAGGATCGCCCCGGCGTAGCTCCGGCAGAGGGCGAAGGCGAGCAGCAGGAAGGGGAAGGTCAGGCTCCCCGCCGTGACCGCCGCCCCCTTTCGCGCCCCCACCCCGCGGGTGGCGGCGAAGAGCGACCCGAGGACTGCGCCGAACCCCGCCGCGGACATCAGCACCCCGTACCCCTCCGCGCCCCGGCCCAGGATCTCCCGCGCGAAGATCGGGATCAGCACGTGGTACGGCATGGCCAGGAGGGCGGAGAGGGAGATCAGGATCACGACGGCCCGGGGGACGCGGTGCTCCCGCAGGTATTTCACC
>DASWBR010000085.1:0-2931 GCA_036390495.1 Candidatus Deferrimicrobiaceae bacterium
CCGCGAAGCCCCCATCCCCTGATTCGCCCTGCGACACCCTCCCGAATCGTGCCGGATCTCATTGGTGGCTTGATGGCAGCGGAGGTCGGCATAGTACGCCGATGGAATGGATCGGCAACGGCATTGTCGCACCGGGAGGCAACGGTCCGGTGTCCTTCTATCGGGGGAACACGGGACCCTGTTTTGATGCGAGAGGTTACGCCATATGGTGAAGAAGGTGCTTATCCATAGTCGCAAGACCGTCGAGATCTGGTACGCGTCACCGAATTCTCAGCGGTTCGCGAACTGTAAAATCTGGCTCCCCGGGCAGGACTCGAACCTGCAACCTAGTGGTTAACAGCCACCCGCTCTGCCGGTTGAGCTACCGGGGACCGTGGAACGGCAGACAGGAAAATATAATCCCGGGCTCCTCCCCCGTCAAGCGGAACTGTTCCGCGCGGACGCGGTCCCGGGAGCGGGCCCGGGCACCCGAAGGAGGACCTCCTCCGACCTGGGCTGCGTGGGCAGCCCCAGGCGGATCCACTCGTCGAACCCCCCGTGCATCACCCCCACCCGGTCGTAGCCGCGCTTCATGAGGATCCGCGCCAGACTGGCGCTGGTGGCCTCGCCCGGTCAGGTGCAGTAGAAGATCAGGTCTCGGTCCCGCGGGAGATGGGTTGCGTGCCGGTGGAACGACGCCGGCCTGACCCGCACCGCCCCGGCGATCATCCGTCCGGAGGCCTCGTAGTCGTCGTCGCGGCGCAGGTCGAGGACGAGGGCCCCCTCCCGCATCTTCCGGTGCACCTCCTCCGGGTCCACCCGGTTCCCCCCGTATCGCTTCACCAGCCAGAACCGGTAGCCGATTCTCCAGGCGACGGTTGCGACCAGTCCGGCAAGGAGCAGCCACCCCATCATCCCCTGGACCCCGCGCGCGGTCGCCGCGATCTCCTCCCCGAAGGCGAACCCCAGCGCGACGCCCGCGCCGGCCCACATCAGGGCCCCGGCGAGGTCCAGGAGCAGGAACAGGGGGAACGACATGGCGGCGACGCCGGCCAGCGGCGGCATGATCGTGTTCACGCCGGGGAGGAACTTGGCGAAGAGGATGGTCGCGGTCTTCCTCCGGTGGAACCCGTCGACGGCCCGCTCCAGGCACGCGTCGGGGTTGAACGACACCCGGCACAGGTGGGTGAGGACCCCCTTCCCCCGCCAGCGGCCGACGAGGTACCAGATCCCGTCGGCGAGGAGCGCCCCGGCGACCGCGACTCCGACGATCAGCGGGAGGTAGGCGTGCCGCGTGGAGGCGTACGCACCGGCAATCATGAGGACCGGGAACGCCGGGATGGGGAGCCCCACGTTCTCCAGGAAGGTGAACAGGAAGACGGCCACGACGCCGTAGCGGGCGATGAATCCCGCGAATTCCCCCACGCTTCACCGCCCCTTCGCCGCATCCCCCCGGAGAACGGAGCAGGTGGACACGGCCCGGGCGACGGGCTTCCCGTCCTCCGTGGTGACGTCGCACTCCACCAGGCCCACGGATCGGCCCCGGTGGACCACCTTCGCCGCGGCGTACAGCCTTTCCTCGAAAACCGGGCGCAGGAAGTTGATCTTCAGTTCGAGGGAAGTGAACGTCTCCCCTTCTCCCAGGGTGGAGGCGAATGCCATCCCCATAGCCGAGTCGGCCAGGGTGCAGAGGATCCCGCCGTGCACGGTCCCCATCGGATTGTGGTGCCTCCGTCCCGCCTCCATCTCGAAGCGGGCTTCGCCCGAACCGTACGACAGCATACGGAACCCCACGAGGTCCGCCGCGGGGGGGTGGATCTCGCCTCCCGATCGCAGCGTCTCGGAAAACGACGCTTCTTTCACTTCGACCGCTCCGTGAGCGGGTGGCCGAACAGGACCCAGAAATAATCCTCCTGCGCCATGCCGAACCGCTCGTTCCCGCCGGCCATGTTCTCCCCGGCGAGCTTCCCCTGCTTGATCGCGCTGCGCCACCCGAAGTTGATCCGGCTCTCCCCCTTCGCCCGGTTCGAAACGAACTCCGCGCAATCCCCCGCGGCGTACACGTCCGGGGCGCTGGTCCGGAGGAAGTCGTCCACGAGGACCCCCGTTTCCGTCATCACGCCGCTCCCCTTGAGGAACCCGATCGCCGGGACTCGCTCCGTGGCGACTATCAACATCGCGCAATGGATCTCCGACCCCTCCCGGGTGAGCAGGACGAGGGCGCCCCCATCCCCCTCGTAGGCGCGGACGACGTCTTCCCCGTCCTTGATCTTCGCCCCGCGGTTCCGGATGTCGTCGAGGATGCTCGCCTCCAGCTCGCCGGAGATCGGGTAGCCGTGCCGGGGCAGGTCCGGCCGGATCCACACAACGCCTTTCTTGGTCTTCCGCAGCGCCCGGCACGCCTCGACGGCGAGGTAGCCGGGCCCGTACACCACGGCCGCGCCGGGAACCTTCGCCCGTTCCCGGATCTTCCGGGCGTCCGCCAGGCTATCGAAGGAGAGGATCGCCTCGGTCTTCCTCTGGAGGGGGGGCGGCACGGACGGTTTCCCGCCCGTCGCGATCAGCAGCCGGTCGTACGGCTCCTGTGTCCCGTCCTCGAACGTCACCTTCCGGCTTCCCATTTCCAGGCGCGCGGCGCGCTTCCCCTGGAACACCTTGACCCGCTTGTCGTAAAGGTCCTTCCCCTGCGGGTCGAGGACGGTCTCCTCGTCCATCTCCCCGAGGATGAAGTCGGGAAGCAGGGGGCGGAGGTACGGGGATTCCAGCTCGTCCCCGGCAATGACGATTTCCGCGTCGGGCTTCGCCTTCCGGATCGATTTCGCCGCCGCGATCCCCGCGGGGCCGCATCCCAGGATCAGGTGCTTCATGGCGTACCTCCGTTGTGCCGATGGATGCCCATAGGATACCCCGGGACCGGTTTCCGCTTCAAAACCGTTTCCCCGGCGGGAACCG
>DASWBR010000086.1:0-16531 GCA_036390495.1 Candidatus Deferrimicrobiaceae bacterium
TCGCGCCTTTGGCTGAGCGGGCTCTGGCGGCTGTCAAGGAAGGGAAAACCAGGATTCTTCCCAAACAGTGGGAGAATACCTACTTTGACTGGATGGAAAATATCCGCGACTGGTGCATCTCCCGGCAGATCTGGTGGGGGCACCGGATCCCCGCCTTCCACTGCCGGCAGTGCGGGAAGACGATGGTGGAGACGGAAGCCCCCTCGACGTGCGCCGCGTGCGGTTCCGGCGAGATCCGCCAGGAGGAGGACGTCCTCGACACCTGGTTCTCCTCGGCCCTGTGGCCCTTCTCCACGATGGGGTGGCCCGCGGCGACGGCGGACCTCGCGCGGTACTACCCGACGTCCGCGCTGGTGACCGGCTTCGACATCCTCTTTTTCTGGGTCGCGCGGATGATGATGATGGGGATCGAGTGCACCGGCCGTCCCCCCTTCCGGGACGTGGTGATCCACGCGCTGGTGCGGGACGCCCGCGGGGAGAAGATGAGCAAGACGCGCGGGAACGTCATCGACCCCCTCGAGGTGATCGACCGGTTCGGCACGGACGCCTTCCGGTTCACCCTCGTGGCGCTGGCCGCCCAGGGGCGGGACATCCGGATGTCCGACGACCGGGTCGAGGGGTACCGGAACTTCATGAACAAGCTGTTCCAGGCGGGCCGGTTCGTGCGGATGCACGTGGACGGGGAGACGCCGCGGGAGCTCCCGCCGGAACTCCCGGTGGTGGACCGCTGGATCCTCTCCCGGCTGCAGCGCGTGATCGACGAGGTCCGGCGGGGCGTGGAGGAGTACCGGTTCAACGAGGCGGGCTCCGCCTTCTACCAGTTCGTGTGGCACGAGTTCTGCGACTGGTACCTGGAGATGGTCAAGCCCTCCCTCTCCCCGGACGCCCTCACGGGGGACCGGATGCGGCAGCGGGCGGTGCTGCTCCAGGTCTACGAGACGATCCTCTCCCTGGGCCACCCGTTCATCCCGTTCCTGACGGAGGAGCTGTGGCACGCCCTCCCGGGCGGGCGCGGCCTGGTGTACGACCAGCCGTACCCTGCGGCGGACGCGTCGGCAACGGACGAGAACGTCGAGGAGGACATGGCGCACCTGATGGAAGTCATCCGGGCGGTCCGCAACATCCGGAGCGAACTGAACGTCCCGCCGGCGAGGAAAGTCGAGGTGCGGCTGAAGGGACTGCACGGGGAGCTCGCGTTCCTCCGGGAGCACGAGGAGATCGTGCGGCGCCTCGCCCGCGCGGAGCGGGTCGCATACATGGACCCGGACTATATCCCGGTGCAGGACGCCACGGCGGTGGTCAACGACATCGAGGTGTGCCTCCCCCTCGCGGGGCTGATCGACTTCGACCAGGAGGCGAAGCGCCTGCGGAAGGAGATCGAGAAGGGGAACGCGGAACTCGTCCGCGTGGCGGGACAGCTCGTCAACGACCGGTTCACCGCGAACGCTCCGCCGGACATCGTGGACGCCCTGCGGGACCGGCAGGCCGCGCTGGAGCAGAAGCTCGGGAAGCTGGGGAAGAACCTCGAGCTGGTGAGCCGGTACCTGTCGTGATCCCGCGCGCGGAAACCGAGGAGATCGTCCGTGCCGCCCTCCGGGAGGACGCACCGTGCGGCGATCCGTTCGGGGAGTCGTTTCCCGCGGACGGTTCCGGGGTTTTCCTCGCCTGCGCGGAAGGGGTCTTCTGCGGAGGACCCGTGGCGGAGGAAGTGTTCCGCCAGGTGGATCCGTCGGTCACGGTCTCCTTCGTCCCGGAGGGACGGCGCGTCGCGCAGGGGGACCGGTTGGGGGAGGCGTCCGGTCCCGTTTCCGCGCTGCTGCGCGGGGAGCGGGTTGCCCTGAATTTCCTGCAGAGGCTCTCCGGCGTCGCCACGGCCACGGCGCTCTACGCGGAACGGGTCGCCGGATACGGGACACGCCTGCTCGACACCCGGAAGACCACGCCGCTTCTGCGCGCGCTGGAGAAGTATGCCGTCCGGGTCGGGGGCGGGACGAACCACCGCTTCTCCCTGTCCGACGGCATCCTGATCAAGGAGAACGGGATCCGCGCCGCCGGGGGGGTCGCCGAGGCGCTGGCCGTCGCCCGGCGTGCGGCCCACCACCTTCTGCGCGTGGAGGTCGAGGTGGAGACCCTGCAGGAGGCGGAAGCCGCTGTGCGGGCCGGGGCGGACGCGGTCCTTCTGGACAACATGTCTCCCGCGATGGTCCGGGAGGCGGTAACGCGGTTCGGGAGCGAAGTCTTCCTCGAGGCATCCGGGGGAATCCACCTCGGAAACATCGAGGAGTACGCCCGCACCGGGGTGGCGGGCATCGCGGTGGGGGCGATCACCCACTCCGCGCCGGCCCTGGACATCTCCTTCGAGATCTCCCGGTGAGGTGGCGCCGGGCCCTTCCCCTCCGCCTCGCCGCGCTGCTCCTTCTCGCCGCGCCCGTCGCCTCCGCGCTGGACGGATACCGCGAGTACGAATCCACGGTCGCCTCCGTCAACGGCGAGGTTCTCTTCCTCTCCGAGGTCGTCCGCGAAGGGTGCTTCCAACGGTGCGCGGCGATGCCCGGCAGCGAGCCGGCGATCCTCACCCTCGCGGAAGCGCGGGACCGGCTGATCGCCGACGTGCTGGTCCTCCAGGAGCAGAAGAAGCTGGGGTTGGGGCAGGTGGACAACGCGACGTTTTCCGTCTACGCAGGGGAGGCCTCGGCCCGGATGGCGTCGTGCGATTCCTCCTGCAAGGCGGACATCCGCCCGGAGGAGACCCGGGTGTGGCTGGAACGGAAGCTCCTCATCCGGGATTTCTTCAACCGCCGGGTGGGGATGTTCGTGGAAGTGAGCGAAGAGGAAGTGGAGCGGGAGCTGCGCCGGCGGGCCGCCCAGGACAGAAGCGCCGAACTGACGGTGGACCAGGTGCGGGAGGAACTCCTGGAAGCGAAGGGGGCCCAGGAGGTGCGAAACTGGTACGACCGGACCGCATCGAAAGCGCGGGTCGTCCTTTCGCCGCTGGGGGAGAAATGAAAGACGGGGTCTACACGCTGACCGTCCGGACGTCCTTTTCGGCCGCGCACCGGTTGCGCGAGTACGACGGCAACTGCGAGCGGCTCCACGGGCACAACTGGCAGGTGGAGGTTTCCGTGGCTTCGGAAACCCTCGACGAGCGCGGGATTGCCCTCGACTTCCGGGCCATCAAGGCCGCCCTGAACGACCTCCTGTCCGCCCTGGACCACCGGTACCTGAACGAGGTTTCCCCGTTCGACCGGCTGAACCCGTCGTCGGAGAACCTGGCAAGGCACCTGTTCGAGGAGATGGAGAGGAAGATGTCCGGCGCCGCCCGCATCGCCCGCGTGACGGTGTGGGAGTCCGAGGACGCCCGGGCCGACTACTCCCGCCCGGCCTGACGGCGGCCCCGGGCTACCCCTTCACCGAAACCGAATCCTGCAGCTCCCGGAGCAGTGCCTCGAGTTCGATGCCGTGGACCCTGGCGCCGTGCTCGAGGTCCTCGTACTCGGAGAGCTGGCACTGGGCACAGTCGATCCCGAACCGCCGGAACACGGGGATCGTCTGGGGAAACTTCCGGAGAACGTCCTCGATCTTCATCTCTTTCCGGATCATCGCGGAACCTCCCCGGGGTTTCCGCTATTTTACCATGGAGGATTCCCGGCCGGTCCCGAGGAACCGCAGCGGCGGAGCCGACGGGATGCGGCCGATCTTCTCCGCCAGCCGGAAGAAGAGGGAAAGCCCCTCCGCCTCCCCGGCGAGGTCGTAGGAGAGGCACTGCCAGTACGCTTCCCGGAACCCCGGCGGGATCCAGTCGGGTCCGCCCCAAGGGTATTCCCCCCGCCGGATCGACGCCTGGACGGACCGCTTCGCGAGCACGAGCGCCGCGGCGAAGCGGGAGAGGGCTTCCCTCCGTTCGTCCTGCCACGCCGCCCGGGCGGCGATCCACAGGGCGAAGACGAACGGCTTCCCGGTTTCCCTCCGCCACCACTCCCCGAGGTCGGTCACGTGGGGGGCGATTCCCGCAAGGGACGCCCGGATCGCCTCGTCCCCGATGGCGAGGTAGGCGGGGTACCTCCTCAGC
Organism: Candidatus Deferrimicrobiaceae bacterium; assembly: GCA_036390495.1. Lineage (GTDB taxonomy): Bacteria > Desulfobacterota > Deferrimicrobia > Deferrimicrobiales > Deferrimicrobiaceae > JAGGAJ01. The sequence goes on from DASWBR010000086.1 coordinate 4,070, forward strand.
GCCTCCGCGGGAGGCAGCTCCGTGCGGAGGAGCAGGTTCCTCCTCCCCAGGGACTCCCGCAGAAGGATCTCCAGCAGGGTCACCGAGGTGTCCGAACTCCCCGTCACGGCGACGGGATCCGGAGGGAGCTCTTTCAGCGGCCCGTTCGACAGCAGGAGGACGCTCATCACCCGGGAGCGGCAGGAGATCGAGATGTCGGGGCACAGGAGATACGCGTCCGGCCGGATGGCGTACTCGATGGAGGAGGACGGGGAGATATCCAGGTCGCCCTCCCGGAGACGCCGGTTCAGCTCCGACGGGTGCCCCTCGACGTAGGTGATCCCCTCCGGCGCCCCCCCCTCCTCCAGGGCGTGGAAGATCGGGAGGAGGTTGGCGTACGGGATGCGCCCGACGCGCAGCGTGGGGATTCCGGTCATTCGTACCTCAGCGCCTCGATGGGGTTGAGCGAAGCCGCCTTCCGTGCGGGGTACACCCCGAAGAATACACCCACGAAAGCGGAGAAGGTGAACGCCAGCAGCACCGCCCACGTGGGGACGGAAACCGGCACCTTGGGGAACACGATTCGGAGCGCCGCCGCTCCAGCCAGTCCGAAGAGGACCCCGCCGATTCCGCCTGCCGCCGAAAGGGTCGTCGACTCGAGCAGGAACTGGAGGAGGATGTCCCGCTCCCGCGCGCCGACCGCCTTCCGAATCCCGATCTCGTTGGTCCGCTCCTTCACCGTCACCAGCATGATGTTCATGATCCCGATCCCGCCCACCAGCAGCGAGATCGCCGCAATCCCCGCGAGGACGTAGGTGAGGGTGTCCAGGATCGTGTAGAGGGAGGAGAGCATGGCGGCCTGGTTCGTGACGGTGAAGTCCTCGTGGCGGTTGTGGGCGCGCCGGAGGAGCGCGATGGCGAGCTCCTTCCCGCTCTCGATGTCGTTCTTGTTCCGAACGGAGACCAGGATCTCGAAGAGCGAGTCGAGGTCGAAGATCTCCTGGGCCGTCCGCACGGGCAGGAAGACGATGTCGTCGATGTCGATCCCCAGGCTGATCCCCTTCCGCTCCATGATCCCCACCACCCGGAAAAGGGTTCCCGCCACCTTCACCGTCTGCCCGAGGGCGTTCGCGTTCCCGAACAGCTCCCGCTTCACCGTCCTGCCGATGACGCACACCCGCCGCCGCGCGTCCACGTCCGCCTCGCTGAGGAAGGAGCCGATCTCCACGTGCAGGTTCCGGACCTCGGAAAAGGCGGGATTGACCCCCAGGACGGAGACGTTGCGCGATCGGTTCCGGTACCGCACCTCGGCGGTGCCGAAGACCACCGGGGCCACGCCGGAAAACAGGTATCCCTTCTTCTCCAGGATGCGGGAGTCGTCCAGCGTGAGCTTGTGCTGCGTGGACCCGACCAGGGGCGGTCCGCCCTTCGTCTCGATCTTCCCGGGCGTGACGATCAGGATGTTGCTTCCCAGCCCGGCGAACTGCTCCTCCACGTAGTTCTTCGTCCCTTCCCCGAGGGACACCAGCAGGATGACCGCCGCGACCCCGATGACCACTCCCAGCATGGTGAGGGCGGATCGCAGGCGGTTCGTCCGGAGGGAGTCCATCGCGACACCGAGGAAGTCGATCCGCGTCATCCCCGGATCTCCCGGTACCGATCCTCCGACACCAGCCGGCCGTCGACGATGTAGAGCGTCCTCTTCGCCCGCCGGGCGATCCCCGGATCGTGGGTCACCAGCACGATGGTGACCCCCCGGGCGTTCAGCCCGCACAGCAGTCCGATCAGTTCCTCGCCCGACTTCGTGTCGAGGTTCCCGGTGGGCTCGTCCGCCAGCAGGAGGGACGGGTCGTTCACCAGCGCCCGGGCGATCGCCACCCGCTGCCGCTGCCCCCCCGAGAGCTCGTTGGAGAGGTGCCCCTTCCTGTCCGAGAGGCCCACCGCACGGAGGGCCTCGAGGGCCCGGCGAGAGCGCTCTTCCCTCGGCATCCCGGCGTACAGCAGGGGGAGTTCCACGTTGCGCAGGGCCGTGTACCGCGGGAGGAGGTGGAAGACCTGGAAGATGAAGCCGATCTCGCGGTTGCGGAGGTCCGCCAGTTCGTCGGCGGAGAGGCGGGAAACCGGGGTCCCCTTGATCTCGTAGGTGCCGGAGGTCGGGACGTCGAGGCACCCGAGGATGTTCATGAGGGTGGACTTGCCCGACCCCGAGGGCCCCATCACGGCAACGAAGTCGCCGGCGGGGATGTCGAGGTCCACGTCCGAGAGGCCGACGACTTTCCCCGCTCCCGCCTCGTACACCCGGCAGACGCCCCGGAGGCGGAGGAGGGGGTCACGGGTCGCGGCGGATCCCAACGCGGCTCCCGGGCGCGAGTTCCTTGATCTCCAGGCTGGTGATCACATCCTCCTCCTCCCGCAGCCCGGAGAGGACCTCCGTCCACTCCCAGTTCGAAACCCCCGTGACGATGTCCCGCCGGGCGACGCGCCCTTCCGGGACGACGTAGACGAATTTCTTTCCGTCGCGCTCCATCACCGCGGCGGAGGGGATCCGAAGGACGTTGTCCTTCCCCCCGGTGAGCACCTCCACGTCCACCGACATCCCCAGGCGAAGCGGACGGGGAGCGTCGACCAGCTTCACGAGGATCGTGTTCGCCCGGGAGACTTCCTTCGACGCCTCCACGGTGGGCCGGACTTCCGAGACCACGCCGGTGAACCGTTCCCCGCGGTACGCCTCGGGGATCAGGCGCACGGACTGTCCCTCCCGGACCTTCGCGGCGTCGGCCTCGTCCACCTGCGCCTCCACGTGGATCGTGGACGGGTCGGCCACCGTGAACAGGGGCCCCCCGGGGAGCTTGCTCTCCCCGATCTCCGAGCTTTTCCGGATCACCACCCCGTCGAAAGGCGCGACGACGAGGAGCTTCGCCTGCCGGGCCTCCACCGCTTCCGTGCGCGCCCTCGCCGCCCGGACCCTCCCCCTCAGGACGTCGATCTCCCGGTCGAGGGCCTGCAGGGACGATTCGCCCGCATCGGCGATGCGGGTCTCCTCCTCCGCGTTGGCGAGGAGCGTCTCGGCCGCGTCCAGCTCCGACCGGGAGATGAACCCGTCCCGGTACAGCTCCGCCGCGCGCCGGTGGTCTTCCCGCGCCTTCCGGAAATTGTTCGACGCACGCCCCTTCTCCGCGCGGATCCGGAGGGCCGCCTCCTCGCGGCGCGCCTCGGCCTGGAGCAGGGCGTCCCGCGTCTGCCCCTCCTCGGCCAGCGCCCCCTCGAACTGCCGGGAGAGTTCCGGATCGTCGATCCGGGCGAGGATTTCCCCCTTCCGGACCGCGGATCCTTCACGGACCCGCACCTCGGCCACCCTCCCGCCGGCTTCCGACGAGAGCACCGCCTCCAGGGGGGATTTCACCGTGCCCGCGGAAACGGCGGTGGTGATCTCCTCGACCCGGCCCGCGCGGACCCGGTGCACGTCGACCGGAAGCGATCCGGAGAGCCGGGACCAGGCCACCGCGCCCGCGAACGCGGCGGCGATGGACGCGGCGATTGCGATATTCCGCTTCTTCATGGAGAGGGAACCAGTCTACCACGCTGCGCTGCACGCGATGCGCGCCCGCCTTGACGAGCGGGCCCGAAATCCCAATAATGGGGTGGCACGTTTCCCGGGAGACCGCCGATGGAGTATAAGTCGTTGAATCTATTCGCGGCCCGCGGATAGCACCGGCCGGGACGTGCGGATCGTCGCCGGGAAGTGGGGAGGGCGCCCGCTTCGCGCCCCGCGAGGCCGCTCCGTCCGCCCGACCGCCGACCGGGTCCGGGAAGCCGTGTTCGGCATCCTGGGGGACCGGGTCGGGGGGGCGTCCGTCCTCGACCTCTTCGCCGGGACGGGGGCGATGGCCCTCGAGGCGCTCTCCCGGGGGGCCGCGGAAGCGGTCCTGGTGGAGTCCTCCCCGGAAGCGTTCGCCGCGCTTGCCGGGAACGTGGCGGTGCTGGGGGCCGCGGAGGCGGTATGCCTCCCCGTCGATTACCGGAAGGCGCTCCGGGGGTTTGCGTCGAAGGGGAGGAGATTCGACCTCGTGTTCCTGGACCCGCCCTACGGAAGAGGTCTGGTGGGCCGGTCGGCGGCGGAAATCCACCGGGCCGGCATCCTCGCACCCGGGGCAGTCGTCGTTGCGGAGCGCGCCGCGAAGGACCCGGAAGAGGCCTTCCCGGCGGGGTGGGAAGAGCGGACCGACCGGCGGTACGGCGACACCCGGATCACCCTGTACGACATCCCCGGCGGCTGCCAAAAGGCGGCGCCGGACGGGCCCGGTTAAGGAGAGGCGATGAGGACCGTTGCGGTGTACCCCGGATCGTTCGACCCCCCGACGTACGGGCACCTCGACATCATCGAGCGATCCTCCCGCGTGTTTTCCCGGGTGATCGTCGCGGTCGCGCTGAACATCCGGAAGAACATCCTGTTCACCCCGGCAGAGCGGAAGGCGATGCTGCGGAAGCTGACCCGCCAGTGGGGAAACGTGGAGGTGGCCGAATTCCGCGGCCTCCTGGTGGAGTTCGCGCGGGACGAGGGGGCGCACATCCTGGTCCGGGGGCTGCGGGCGATCTCGGATTTCGAGTACGAGTACCAGATGGCGCACATGAACCGGAAGCTGGCCCCCGACATCGACACGGTGATCATGATGACGGGGGAGCGGCACTCCGCCATCAGTTCGAACATCGTCAAGGAGATCGCGATGTTCGGTGGCAAGATCGACGACCTCGTACCGCCGCTGGTGCGGGACCTCGTGTTCAAGAAGATGAAAGGAGCGAAAGGAAGATGAAACTTGCAGCCCGGGTAGGGAGGATCCAGCCGTCGCCTACGCTGGCGATCACCAACAAGGCGAAGCAGATGAAGGCGCAAGGGGTGGACGTGGTCGGTTTCGGCGCGGGGGAGCCGGATTTCGACACCCCGGACCACATCAAGGCGGTGGCGAAGAAGGCCCTCGACGACGGGTACACCAAGTATACCCCCGTCCCGGGGTCCCCGGAACTCAAGGACGCGATCATCGCGAAGCTCAAGCGGGACAACGGGCTGGAGTACAAGCGGGAGAACGTCATCGTCTCCCTCGGGGCGAAGCACTCGATCTTCAACGTCGCCTGCGCGCTCCTCGAGAAGGGGGACGAGGTGATCATCCCCGCACCGTACTGGGTCTCGTACCCGGACATCACGCTCATCGCGGACGCGAAGCCGGTGATCGTCGAGGCGAAGCAGGCCAACGGCTTCAAGATCACCCCCGAGCAGCTGGCGAAGGCGATCACGAAGAAAACGAAGCTCTTCGTGCTGAACAGCCCCTCCAATCCCACGGGCGCCGCGTACACGAAGGAGGAGCTCGAGGGGCTGGCCCGGGTGATCGTGGAGAAGGACATCACCGTCCTTTCGGACGAGATCTACGAGAAGCTGGTGTACGACGGCTTCCGGTTCGTCTCCATCGCCTCCCTGGGGGAGGAGGTCAAGAAGCGGACGATCCTGGTGAACGGCCTCTCCAAGTCGCACTCCATGACCGGGTGGCGGATCGGGTACGTGGCGGGGGACAAGGAGCTCGTGGCGGCGATGAACAACATCCAGAGCCAGAGCACGAGCAACCCGGTGTCGTTCTGCGACAAGGCGTCCATCGAGGCGCTGAACGGCCCGCAGGATTTCCAGAAGGCGTGGCTCGCCGAGTTCGACCGGCGCCGCCGCTTTATCGTCGACCGGTTGAACAAGATGCCCGGCGTGTCGTGCCTGCTCCCCCAGGGGGCGTTCTACGTCTTCCCGAACTTTTCGGGGTGCTACGGGAAGAAGACGCCGTCCGGGAAGGTGATCGCCAACTCCTCGGACCTCTCGGCGTGGCTGCTGGACGAGCACAACGTCGCCTCCGTGCCCGGCGTCGCCTTCGGGGACGACGCGTGCCAGCGCCTCTCCTACGCCATGTCGATGAAGAACATCGAGAAGGGGATCGACCGGATCGAGAAGGCGGTCAAGTCCCTCACGTAACTCCCATGCCCCCCGCGGGGTGACTCGTGCCCCCTCGGCACATCCCGCGGGGGGTACCCCGCCAGCGCTAAGCTCGTAGCGGGGCGGGGGGCTTCCTCTTCGCTCGCTATTCCGCTCGCTGCGGAGGACTGGTCTCCGCTCGCTCCATACGCTCGCTCCGAGGAACCCCCCGCTACGTCACCAGCCCCGGGTACGCGCCGCGGTCTCGTCACCAGGCCAGGACCGGCAAGGTCGTGGAGCGGATGGGTTTCCCGGAAGCGGCGTATGGAGCGAAGGCAAAGATTGCGTCGAGCGGAATCGCAGTGAGCGGGCGAAGGTCGCGAACGTAGCTGGAGGGAAAGCCCATCCGCGGAAATAGAGACCTTGCCGGCGAAGGGGCCCTCCCGGAGACGGAGCGGCATACGATCCGGAAACGGGCAGCGGGGCTCAGAGGGGGCGGCGGCCGGTCTTCTTGTACCGGAAATAGTCGGCGAGGATCCTTGCGTGGTCGAAGGCGATCGGGGAGGGGAGGTCCCCCTCGGCGAACAGACGCGCCTCGGCGGCGTCGTCACCCCCTCGGGGCGACCCGTCGGCTCGCCCGACGAACACCGTGGATACGGTGTGGTGGCGCGGGTCCCGCGCGGGGTCGGAGTAGACGCCCAGTAGGGCGGTGAGGGTCACGGAGAGCCCGGTCTCCTCGAGCGCTTCCCGGACGGCCGCCATCTCGACCGTCTCGCCGACCTCCACGAACCCCCCGGGGATGGCCCACCCGGGGGGAGGGTGCTTCCGCCGCACGAGGACGATGCGGCCGCCCACCTCGACGATCACGTCCGCCGTTGGGAGGGGATTCCTTCCCGCCATGGCCTCTCCGGCCGCCCGGGGCCGTCCAGGCGGCGATTTTGTGCTATAAATTCTAATATGAATTTCGGGAATCCCGCAGCGATCTTCGTGTCCTCCTTCATCATCGGCCTCTCCGGCGCGCTGATGCCGGGCCCCCTCCTCGCCGTCACGATCCGCCACACGACCCGACAGGGGTTCGTCGCCGCGCCGCTCCTCGTGCTGGGCCACGCCATCCTCGAGGCGGGGCTGCTCTGCCTCCTCGTCTTCGGCCTGACGGAGTGGCTGAAAGGGGACGCGGCGGTCACCGTCATCGCGCTGGCGGGGGCCGCCATGCTCCTGCGGATGGCGGTCGGCATGGCGCGGGAGGTCCGGACCCTCCGTTTCGCCGGGAGCGGGTCCCCGGAAGGCGACGCCGGGCCCCCGGCCCGGACGGAGGAGGCGGGCGGGAGCGGGCCGCTCCGGCCGCTGCTCGACGGGATCGTCGCCTCCGCGTCCAACCCGTACTGGTCGCTCTGGTGGGCCACCATCGGGCTGGGATACATGGTCCTCTCCCGCGGGCAGGGGTGGGTCGGCCTCGCCTCCTTCTTCGCGGGACACATCCTCGCCGACGCAGCGTGGTACCTCTTCGTCGGGACCGCGGTGGCGGCCGGACGCGGCTGGTTCACCGACCGCGTGTACCGCGGCGTCGTCGGCGCCTGTGCGATCTTCCTCGCGTTCTTCGCCCTGTCGTTCGGGTACATGGGTTTCTCGCGTCTCCTCCGGTTCCTGTAGCAGGACATTTTCCCTGGAGGCCTGGCCATGAAAGCGGTCGTGATGGCAGGAGGTTTCGGAACTAGGCTCCGCCCGCTTACGGAAAAGCTCCCCAAGCCGATGGCATACGTGGCGAACCGGCCGATGATGGAGCACGTGGTCCGGCTGCTCGCGAAGGAGGGGATCACCGACCTCGAAGTGCTCCTCTACTTCCACCCCGAGAAGATCAGCTCGTATTTCGGGGACGGCGCGCCGTGGGGCGTGAAGATGAGATACCACTCGGCAGAGGCGGACTACGGGACCGCGGGAGCGGTGAAGGACGCCGAGGAGCGTCTCTCGGGGACCTTCATGGTGATCAGCGCGGACATCATCACCGACTTCGACCTGTCCCGGGCGATCGACTTCCACAGGGAGCGGAAGGCGGCGGCCACCATCGTCCTGACCCGCGTGCCGAACCCCCTCCAGTACGGGATCGTCCTCACCGAGGAGGACAGCCGGATCGTCCGGTTCCTCGAGAAGCCCACGTGGGGCGAGGTCTTCTCCGACACGATCAACACGGGGATCTACATCCTCGAGCCCGAGGTGCTCTCCCTCATCCCCCCGAAGAAGAACTTCGACTTCAGCAAGAACCTGTTTCCCGCCATGCTCCAGCGGGGCGACCGGCTCCTGGGGTACATCGCGGAAGGGTACTGGAAGGACGTGGGGAACCTGGACGAATACCTCAACGTCCACCTCGACATCCTGGCCGGGAAGGTGCAGATCGAGTACGAGGGGAGGAAAGCCTCGCAAGGGAACGTCTGGATCGGGGAGAAGTCGAAGGTCGACTACACCGCGGAGCTGGAGAACGTCCTGTTGGGGAAGGATTGCGTCGTCGGCTCCGGCGTCGCCATGAGCAACGTGGTCGTCGGGGACGGCTGCACGATCGAGGACGGCGCGGTGGTCCAGTCCTCGGTGCTGTGGCCGCGGGTGGCGGTGGGGAAGGGGGCCCGCATCCTCGAAAACATCGTCGGGTCCGACGCGAAGGTCCAGCGCGGGGCGTTCCTCGCGGAGCGCGCGGTGGTCAGCGACCATTGCGACATCGGGATCGACGCCGTGGTCAAGGCGAACGTCAAGGTGTGGCCCCACAAGGTGGTGGAGGACGGGGCGGTCCTGTCCTCCTCCCTCATCTGGGGGGAGAAGTGGGCGCGCTCCCTCTTCGGCGCGTACGGGATCGTGGGGCTGGCCAACATCGAGATCTCCCCCGAGTTCGCGGCGAAGCTGGGGGCCGCCTACGCGGCCACGTTCGGGCGTAAGGTGGTCCTCTCCACCAGCCGGGACAGCCACAAGGTGTCGCGGATGATCAACCGGGCGATCATGACGGGGATGCTCTCCGTGGGCGTGGACGTGCACGACTACGGCGTGACCCCGCTCCCGGTGGTGAGGTTCCTCGCGCGGTCCCACCGCGACGAGCGGGGGGGGGTCCACACCCGGAAGAGCCCGTTCAACCCGTCCTTCGTCGACCTCAAGTTCTTCGACGACTCCGGCCTCGACCTGCCGATGGGGCTCGAGAAGAACATCGAGAACCTCTTCTTCCGGGAGGATTTCGTCCGGGCGGACATCGACGAGACGGGCGGAATCACGTTCCCGGTGGGAGGGTTCGACCTGTACGTCGACGGGTTCCTGAAATCCGTGGACCCCAAGACCATCGCCGCGAGGAGCTACAACATCGTCCTGGACTACTCCTACGGCTCCTCCTCCGTCATCTTCCCGCGCATCCTCGGGCAGCTGGGGGTGGAGACGGTGGCCCTGAACGCCATCCTCGACCCGGGGCGGATCACCCGCACCCAGGAGGAGTTCGACCGGGGGCTCCACCACCTCGCCGCGATCGCGCGTTCCCTCTCCGCGGACTTCGGCGTCATGCTGGACACGGGCGGGGAGAAGATCTTCCTGGTGGACGAGAAGGGGGACGCCATCCCGGATGCGACGGCGCTGCAGGTGGTGTGCCTCCTCGCCTGCCGCCAGGCGCGCCAGGGAGTGGTGGGAGTCCCCGTGACCGCGTCGCGGAACATCGAGCAGATCGCGGGGCGGTTCGGGATGAGCGTCGTCCGGACCCGGACGTTGCCCCGGTCGATCATGGAGACGGCGGCGCGCGAAGGGGTGGCCTTCGCCGGCGACGGCACCGGCGGCTTCGTGTTCCCGCGATTCCAGCCCGCCTTCGACGGGATGTTCGCCATCGTGAAGATCATGGAGCTGCTGGCGGCGGAGGGGCGCGCCCTGTCGGACATCCTCCGGGAGATCCCGCCCACCACGATCCTGCACCGGAAGATCCCGTGCGCGTGGGAGAACAAGGGGTCGCTGATGCGGATGCTGACCACCCACGCCAAGGGGAAGCCCAGCCAGTTCATCGACGGCGTGAAGGTCTTCGAGGGGGACGACTGGGCCCTCATCTACCCGAGCCAGGACGAGGCGTACTTCCACCTCGTGGTGGAGTCGGGGGACCGCCGCGACGCGGAGCGCCTCGCCGACCACTACGCGGGACTCTTCGGCACGTGGGGGAAGAAGCTGTGACGGCTGCGCCCCCCCTGCGGGTCTACCTGATGGAGGTGGGGCCGCTGGTCGAGAACGCCTACATCGTCGAGCACGTCGCGAGCCGGAAGGCCGCCGTGGTCGATCCCGGCGACGAGGGGGAGGAGATCCTCTCGCGGATCGCGGAGCGTGGAATCACCCTCGACAAGATCCTGCTGACCCACGGGCATTTCGACCACGTGGGAGCGGTGCGGACCCTCCGGGAGCGGACGGGGGCGCGGGTCCACGTCCACGCGGAGGAGGTCGAGCGCATGCGGACGGCGGGCCGCCAGGGGGGGATGTTCGGCCTGAGCGTGCAGAACCCGCCGGCCCCCGACGTGCTGGTCCGGGAGGGGGACGTGGTGGAGCTGGGGGACCAGGAGTTCCGGGTCCTGCACACCCCGGGACATACGCCCGGGCACGTCACGTTCCTGACCGGGGAGATGGCCTTCGTGGGGGACCTGATCTTCGCGGGATCGATCGGGCGGACGGACCTCCCGGGAGGCTCCTACGACGACCTGATCCGGGCCGTCCGGGAGAAGATCTTCACCCTGCCCGACCGGACCGTCCTGTTCCCGGGCCACGGCCCGGCGACGACGGTGGGGGAGGAGAAGCGGAGCAACCCATTCTTCACGGGGGGGTTGTGAGACGATGACCGACCTCGCGGGCAAGGAGGTCCTCCTCGGAGTGACCGGGGGGATCGCGGCGTACAAGGCGTGCGAGATTGTGCGGGACCTTCGCAAGGAGGGGGCGAACGTCCACGTCGTCCTCACCGCATCGGGTGCGCAGTTCATCACCCCGCTCACCCTCCAGACCCTCTCGAAGAATCCCGTCCACACCGACCTGTTCGACCTCCTGTCCGAGTCGGAAATCGGGCACATCGCCCTGGCGCAGAAGGTTCACCTCCTGATGATCGCTCCTGCCACGGCGAACATCCTCGGGAAGATCCGCAACGGGATCGCCGACGACCTCCTCTCCACGATCGTGATGGCCACCACGGCGCCGGTGCTGCTGGCCCCCGCGATGAACACCCAGATGTACGCCTCCCCGGCGGTGCTGGAGAACGTCGGGGTCCTCCGGGAGCGGGGATTCACCTTCGTGGACCCGGACGAGGGGGAGCTCGCCTGCGGGACCGTGGGGCCCGGGCGGCTCGCGGACACCTCGAAGATCGTTGAAATGGCGCGGATCCTCCTCGCGGAGAAGATCCTCCAGGGGAAGAGGGTGGTGGTCAGCGCCGGCCCGACCGCGGAGGACATCGATCCGGTGCGGTTCCTGACGAACCGCTCCAGCGGAAAGATGGGGTTTGCCATGGCGGTGGCCGCGAGGCGGTTCGGCGCGGACGTGACGCTGGTGGCGGGCCCCTCCCCGCTGCCGGACCCGCCGTTCCTCAAGACCGTGCGCGTGCGCTCCGCGCGGGAGATGATGGGGGAAGTCCTCGGAGCCGCGGAAGGGGCGGACGCGGTGGTCATGGCGGCGGCGGTGGCGGACTTCCGGCCGGAGCAGGCGGCCCCGCAGAAGATCCGGAAGGAGAAGTTCGACCGGAATGTGAAACTGGCCCCCACGGACGACATCCTCGCCGCGCTCGGCCGGTCGAAGGGGAACCGGGTGCTCGTCGGCTTCGCCGCCGAGACGAACGACCTGGAGGGGAACGCCCTGGAGAAGATGCGCCGGAAAAACCTCGACGCCATCGTGGCGAACGACGTGTCCCGCGCCGACATCGGCTTCGGGGCGGACAGCAACGAGGTGCGCGTCTACTTTTCCGACGGGACCGCCATCGACCTGGCCATGGCGGCAAAGGACGCGATCGCCTCCGCGGTGTGGCGGGCGGTGCGCCGGAAGTTCCTCCCCGGATGAGCCGGGCGGCGTCCCGGAAGGTGCTTGCGGCGTGGCTCCGGGAGGTGGGGGTGGAATACGTTTTGCGCCCTTCCCGGACCGCACCCGCGGTTCCGCTCCCACCGGCCGGCCCGGAATCCCTGGAGGAGATCCGGAACGAGCTCGAAGGGTGCAGGAGGTGCCCTCTCTGCGCCGGGCGCAGCACGATCGTGTTCGGCACGGGAAACCCCCGCGCGCGTCTGATGTTCGTCGGCGAGGGGCCCGGGGTGGACGAGGACCGGCAGGGGGAACCGTTCGTGGGCGCAGCCGGGAAGCGGCTGAACCAGTGGATCGGACGGATCGGCCTCCGTCGCGAGGACGTCTACATCGCCAACATCGTCAAGTGCCGTCCCCCGGGGAACCGCGTCCCCTTCCCGGACGAAGCGAAGGCGTGCCTCCCGTACCTGGTCCGGCAGATCCGCGCGATCCGCCCCGACGTGATCTGCACGCTCGGGGCCACGGCGCTGAACCACCTCCTGGGAATCGACGAGCGG
>DASWBR010000087.1:0-10715 GCA_036390495.1 Candidatus Deferrimicrobiaceae bacterium
ATCCGTGGAGGATTTCCGTCTGGTCGAAGAGGCTCAGGGCGAGCTCCGCGACCTTCTCCGAGTGTCTCTGGTCCAGCTTGTACCGCGTGACCATCTCCCGGCACGATACCCCGACCTGCTCCCGGAGGTCCAGGAGGTGCTCGGCCCCCTTCGCCTGCTCGAGGATCTCCTGGACCACGCCGTCCTTCAGGCTCACCCGGGGGACGAGGATCTCCTCGGATCCGTTCAGCTCCGCGATGCGGTGGTAGACGAAGCACGCGGGGAGGATGACGTCGGCCCGGTCCTCCCGCAGCCCGAACCGCTCCATCCGGGCCTTCAGCGACATCCCGGAGAGCTCCTCCATCAGCCGCCGTAGGTTCCCGGCCTTGAGGCGAACGGTGTCCGCGTACTCGGGGTGCGGCTCGCCGCGCACGTCGGGGATGGAGGCGATCGCCTCGATGTTTCCCCCCGTGGCGATGAACAGGGCCGCCTTCTTCCCGTTCCCCCGCCGGGACAGCTTCCGGGCCACCAGGTCCATGTACTCCCCGAGCAGCTGGCCGGCGCTTCGCAGGTCCTCCTCCGCGGAGGAGAGCATGTCCAGCAGCCGCACGGCGCCGAAGTTGTGGGAGTCCGCAAGCGTGATCCTGCCGTTCTCCAGGAAGGTGATCTCCACCGAGCCGCCGCCGAGGTCGACGATGAGGGCGCTCTTCCGGTTCAGGGGGATCTTCTTCCCGACGGCGAGGGCGATCAGCCGCGCCTCCTCGTCGCCGTTGATCACCTCCACCCGGATACCGGACGCGCGCTCGAGCCGGCTGAGCAGGAGGTCGGTGTTCGACGCCTCCCGGGTGGCGCAGGTGGCGACGGCGCGGACGGTCTGCACCCCGTGGGCCTTCAGCAGCTGGCGGAAGCGCCGGAAGGCGGCCTCGGCCTTCCGGATGTTCTCCTCCCGGATGGTCCCCTTGAGAAAGACGTCGCCGCCCAGCCGGATCGGCTCCCGGATGTTCTCAAGGACCCGGTACGGGGTCTCCCCGGCGGTCTCCACCACGTAGAACCGGATCGCGTTGGATCCCATGTCGATGGCGGCGATGCGGGCCATTCGCGGTTCCCCTCCCCGGGACCATTGTAATCGGAATGGGCGCCGGCTTGTCGCGTTAAACCTTTTGGATGCGGGCCGGGCCCGGAACGATCCCGGTCCGGATCCCGCGGGCTGGCGAAGGCACCGTACCTTCCATACGCCCGGGGCGGAAGGGCGGTGTCAAGTTCGCATGAGGAACTCCGTGGCGGATTGTTTAATGTAATCAGGTGGTTGCCGGCCCCCCCGCCTTGGCGGGTGATTTTTCGTTGCATATTCAGGGGTGTGGATATATCATCGTGCCCAATCTCGCCCCGGGGGTGTCAGTGATGAGGAAAGCGGCGTTCTGGACAGCGTTGGTCGTAGCGGCAGTATTTGCGTTCGGCACGGCGTTCGCCGCGCCACCCGACAAGGTCGTGATCAAGGAGATCCAGAAGCAGAAAGCGCCGGTCACCTTCACCCACAAGGCGCACGGGGAAAAGGTGAAGGCGTGCGCGGATTGCCACCACGCGGACAAGGCCGGCGCCGAGCAGAAGTGCGCGAAGTGCCATGGCGACAAGACCGACGGGAAGAAGCTCTCCCTGAAGGAAGCCTTCCACACCCAGTGCAAGGGGTGCCACCAGAAGGAGAAGAAGGGCCCCACCAAGTGCGACGACTGCCATAAGAAGTAATACGAGGTAGTCCGGTCCGCAACCGGGGTTCGCCACTCCGGGTGCGGAAGATCGAAGGGGCGGGGCCCCTCCCCCCGCCCCTCTTTCGTTTGGAGCCCTTTCCGGGGGAGACGGAACGGATCCCGCTCCTGTTGGGAATCGTTTACAATGCCGGTTGGTGCGGGAATCCCCCCCTGGAAGGTGCCGGGCCCATGTCCCCAGGCAGATCCGAACCTCCTCCTCCCGCGGAATGGCGCCCCGAGCAGCTTTGGAATCTGATCGATTCCCTGGAGTCCATCCGGTCCGAGATGGCCGGCCTGGAGTCCGCCCTCTCCGGGCCGGGAGGGGACATCCACCCGTCGCAACTCCCCAGCGCCGCGAACCTGGTGCATTACGTCGCCCTGCGGCGGCACGACGTCCGCCAGATCCAGGAACAGTTGGCGGCCCTCGGCCTCTCCTCGCTGGGCCGGGCGGAGGCGCACGTCCTCGGCGCCCTCGACGCCGTGCTGGGGATCCTCTACCGGATGGTGGACGGCGACCGCGGGCCTCTCCCCGGCAGGGCGGGGTCGCCGGTCCGGTTTACGGACGGGAAGGCGCTCCTGGAACGGCACACGGCGGACCTCCTCGGGCCGAAGCCCCCTTACCGCAAGGTGCGGATCATGGTCACCATGCCCGAAGAGGCCGCGGACGACTACCTCTTCGTGCGGGAAGTCCTGGCCGCCGGAATGGACTGCATGCGGATCAACTGCGCGCGCGACGGCGAGGAGAGATGGGGGAGGATGATCGAGAACCTCCGTCGTGCGGAGCGGGAGGTCGGGCGCCCCTGCCGCGTGCTGATGGACCTGTGCGGCCCCAGGATGCGGACCGGGCCCATCGAGCCGGCGGAAGGGGTCATCAAGTGGCGGCCCCGTCGCGACGAACTCGGGAACGTGACGGCGCCGGCGCGCGTCTGGCTGACGCCGGCCGGGGAGGAAGCCGTGCCGCCCCTCCCCGTCGACGCGGCGCTGGCGGTTCCCGGCGCCTGGCTCCTCCGCGTACGGGAAGGGCAAGTGATCGAACTGGAGGATACGCGCAAGGCGATCCGCCGGATCAAGATCGTCGCGGCGGTGGGAGATTCCCGGGTCGGGGAGTCGACGCAGACGGCGTACGTGGCTTCGGGAACCCCCCTCTGGATTCGCCCGGGAACCGCCGCTTCGGGAAAAAGGAACGCATCCCGGAAAACCCGGGTCGGGGGGATCCCTCCCCGGATGCAGTCGATCCTGCTGCGGCGGGGGGATTCCCTTCTCCTGACCCGGGCTCAGACCGCCGGGAAACCGGCCAGGATCAACCGCCAGGGGAAGGTCCTCCGGCCGGCTACGATCCCCTGCACCCTGCCGGAGGTGTTCGACTCCATACGGCCGGGGGAGAGGATCTGGTTCGACGACGGGAAGATCGGCGGCATCGTCCGCACTGCCGGACCGGACCAGATCCGGGTGGAGATCACCCAGGCGCGGCCGCAGGGGGGGCGGCTCCTCCCGGGAAAGGGGATCAACCTCCCCGACACCCGGATGCGCCTCTCGGCTCTCACGGAGAAGGACGCGAGCGACCTCCGCTTCGTGGCCGCCAACGCCGACCTGGTGGGGCTGTCGTTCATCCGGAACGTCTCCGACGTCAGGACGCTGCGGGGGAGGCTCGCGGAGTTCGGGGGGGAGAGGGTGGGCGTGATCCTCAAGATCGAGACGAGGCGGGCATTCGAGATGCTCCCGGACCTGCTTCTCGAGGGGATGCGTTCCCCCTCCTTCGGCGTGATGATCGCGCGGGGGGACCTGGCGGTCGAGTGCGGCTACGAACGCCTCGCGGAGGTCCAGGAGGAGATCCTCTGGCTGTGCGAGGCGGCGCACGCCCCCGTGATCTGGGCGACCCAGGTCCTGGAGACCCTCGCCAAGAGCGGGATGCCGTCCCGCGCGGAGATCACGGACGCCGCGATGGGGGAGCGGGCGGAGTGCGTGATGCTGAACAAGGGGCCCCACATCGTGGAGGCCGTACAGGTGCTGGACAACATCCTCCAGCGGATGCAGGCCCACCAGAGCAAGAAGCGTTCGATGCTCCGGCGCCTCCGCTGGTGGAGCAAGACGAGGGTCCCGGTCAAGGAATGAGGCGGGTGCCGGCTTCGCTCCAGGGGAGGCGGAAATGGACAGGAAAAGTCGGGAGATGCTGAAACGGATCGATCGGCTCGTATCCCCCTACCGCGTCACGAAGGGGAAGAAGTTCCGCCTGAAGGACTTCGATCCGGGCGACACCGCCGGCCACGGGTCCGGGGAGAAGCCCAGGGCCCGGGAGTTGCTTGCCCTGGGGGTCCGGTGGCTGGCGGAGGAGCAGGACAAGTTCTACGCCGACGACCGCCACTCGATGCTGCTGGTGTTCCAGGCGATGGACGCGGCCGGGAAGGACAGCACCATCCGCCACGTCATGTCGGGGGTGAACCCGCAGGGGTGCCAGGTGTTCTCCTTCAAGCAGCCGTCCATGGAAGAGCTCGACCACGACTTCCTGTGGCGCTACCAGAAGAGCCTCCCGGAACGGGGCCGGATCGGGATCTTCAACCGGTCCTACTACGAGGAGGTCCTTGTGGTGCGGGTTCACAAGGAGCTGCTCGAGCGCCAGAAGGTGCCGCAGGACCTGGTGACCCGCGACATCTGGAAGGAGCGCCTCGAGGACATCGCCGCGTTCGAGCGATACCTGTCGCGGCAGGGGACGGTCATCCTGAAATTCTTCCTCCACGTTTCCCGCGGGGAGCAGAAGCGCCGATTCCTGGAGCGTCTCGACATGCCGGAGAAGAACTGGAAGTTCTCCTCCGCCGACGTGAAGGAGCGGGGATACTGGGACGATTACATGGCGGCGTACGAAGACGCCATCCGGCGGACGGCCTCGAAGGAAGCGCCGTGGTACGTGATCCCGGCGGACAACAAGTGGTTCGCCCGCCTCGTGGTGGCGGCGGTGATCTCCGGGGCGTTCTGGAAGCTCAAGCTCGCCTATCCCGGGATCGACGAGGCGAAGAAAAAGGAACTCGCCGCGGCGCGCCGGGAGTTGATGGCCGAAAGGAAATAGGGCGGCCGGGCGGTTACTTTCGGGATGGTCCGGGAACGCGGGTTGTCGTCCCCTTGTCGTCCTCCGCCCAGAGGAACTTCGCCGTTCCCTTCGGAACGCTTCCGTCCACCTCCAGGGCCACAACGGCCCCCTTCCGGAGCGGGAAACCTCCCGGGACGGACATCAGGGCGGATGCGATGGTTCCCAGGTCCGGCTCGTGGCCCACGAAGGCCGCCTCCATGGGGTTTCCCGCGCCGGCCAGCAGGGCGCGGAGCGCCCCAAGGTCGAAGCCGGGGGAGAGTTCCCTGGCGGCGACGACCTCCCCAGTGTGTTTCAGGCGCTCGGCGAGGATCTCGGCGGTCTGGACGGCGCGCAGCAGGGGGCTCGTGAAGATGACGGCCGGGGCGGCGCCCGCCTTTCGGGCCCGCCGGGCGATCTTCCGGAAGGAGAGCCGTCCCTTCGTCGTCAGGAAGCGGGAACCATCCGGGGTCGTCGGCGACCGCTCGATCGCCTCCGCGTGGCGGACAAGGTACAGTTTCACGGGCTACCCCTTCCCCTTTTTCCTTTTCTTCCCTTTCCCCTTCTTCCCCGTCTTTTTCCTCTTCTCCTTCTTTTCCCTTTTTTTCTTCTTTTCCTTCTTCTCCTTCTTCTTTTCCTTTCCGCCTGCCTCGGCTCCGCCGCGTTTCTTCCCCCGTTCCGGCCGCACCGCCTCTCCTTCCGGTTCCGGCGGGAAACCCGGGGTCTTCGACGTCTTTCTCGTTCCGGCCGCCTCCTCCATCGCCTTGCGCAACCCTTCCCACTTCTCCTCCGGGATCAGGATTTTCTTACCCATGCCGCAGCACCTCCTGCGCCAGCGCGCGATAATCCTCGGCCCCCCGTCCCCCCGGCTGGTAGGAGAGGACGTCCTTCGAGCGGGCCGGCGCCTCGGCAAGGGAGACGCTCTGCCGGATGACCGTCCGGAACACCTTGTCGCCCAACGTCTCCCGGAGGTGCTCCTCCACCTGGCGGGAGAGGGAGGTCCGGACGTCGTACATGCAGGGGAGGATGCCGAGGATCTCCATCGGGAACCCGGCCTCGCGGATGGTCCTCACCATTCCGAGGATCTTTTCCAGGCCGTTCAGGGCCATGTACTGGGTCTGGAGGGGGATCAGCAGGAGGCCCGAATACACCATCCCCATCAGGGAGAGGGCGCCCAGGGACGGGGGGCAATCCACGATGACGAAATCGAACCCCCGCAGTCCCGCCAGGGCGTCTTTCAGCGCCAGGGGATAATCCGAAGGTCGTTCCCGGAGGATCCGCTTCTCCGTTTCGGCCAGGACCGGCGAGGAGGGGAGGACGGTCAGGTTCGGGAGGGCGCGAAACGCCTCCCGGGGGTCGGCCTCGCGCGTGAGCACCTCCGCGACGGTCGGCCTGCCGGACGTCTCCACGCCGAGGGATTCCGTCAGGCCCGCCTGTGGGTCCAGGTCCACCAGCAGGACCTCCCGGCCCGTCTCCGAGAGCGCCGCCCCGAGGTTGACCGCCGTTGTGGTCTTCCCGGTGCCCCCCTTCTGGTTGATGACGGTGATCTTCCGCATGGCCTCCGCCCCCGTGCCGGGTGCTCCCGATGATTCTATGCCAGATCCAGCGGGAAATGGGATGCCTGCGGCGGGGGCCCGGAAAACTGTTTCCATGCGGCAGACGGTTTATTACACTGTCGGGGGCGGCTTTCCGTCTGCCCGGCGACAGGACGCAATCCATCTCGGAGGGAAATCCCTTGCTTGCCAACCGCCTGATCGAAATGATCGAGACCCACGCCGAGTACCTGACCCGCGAAGTGCTGAAGGATATCGCCACGAACCCCCGGACCCGCCACTGGGGCGTCGTGCCGTCCAACGAACTCGAGCAGCGCGTGTTCCGCACGTACCTCAACCTCGGGAACTGGATCGGCGATCCCAAGGAGGACAAGGTCCAGGCGGAGTACGAGGAATGGGGGCGCAGGCGGTACCGGAACCGGATCCCGCTGAACGAAATCATCTACGTCGTCATCCTGCTCAAGCACCACCTGAGACGCTATATCCGCGATCACGGACTGGTGGAATATTCGCGGGACAAGCAGGCCCCGCAGGAGATCCTCCCGGTCCACCTGTACGGGATCCAGGAACTGAACTACCTGGTGGGGGAGTTCTTCGACAAGGGGCTCTACTACCTGGCGCGGGGGTACGAGATGGAGGCGCAGGCGGCGCAAGGCTCCCCGCCCGGCTGAATCCTCCGGACGTTTCCGGCCAGATCGCCTATAACCCTTCGGGGGCGGGGAAATCCCTCGGCACCACGATGCGCAGCGGGACGTCCGTCACGGTGAACCGGACGGGGAGGGGGCCGAGATAGTCGCCGTCCACCTGGGCGGCGGAGGGGATCCGGCACCGCACCGTCAGGGAGGGCGCCTCGCGGACCGCGACGTGATGGGAGGCGGAGTGCCTTCCCCGGAGGACGTCGAGGGCGAACCGCGCGATGGCCCACCGTCCCTTCCGGAGGAGGAGGATCACCTGGAAGGTGTTCCCGGAGATGTCCCCCGCCGGGGCGATGGTGACGTTCCCGCCGTACTTCCTTCCACGCGCCACGATGACGGACTGCGCCTCGATCCGCTCCCGGCCCGGGAATTCGATCCACAGGACCGGCTGCGGCCGCAGGATGTGCCGCAGGCCGACCAGGACGTAGGCGGCGAGCCCGAGCGCGTTCTTCTGGCGGTGGGTCATCCGCTCCACCACCTCGGCGTCGAAACCCGCGGAGGCCAGGAGGACGAAGTACCGTTCGTTCGCCCGGGCCAGCGGCACGGAGAGGGTCTTCCCCTCCGTAAGGAGGGCGAGGCACCCCTCGACGGTCGGTGGGAGCGAGAACTCCTTGGCGAACACGTTTCCCGTCCCGAGCGGGATGGCCGCGAGGCGGGTGGCGCTCCCGGCGAGGCCGTTCGCGACCTCGTTGATGGTCCCGTCCCCCCCCACGGCGACCACCGTTTCCGCTCCGGTGTAGGCGGCCTCGCGCGCCATCAGGACGGCGTCTCCGGGCCCCCCGGTCTTGCGGATCCGGAAATCGGCCCCGCGGGAGGAGAGGTGCTCCCGGATCCGGTCGATCCGGTTCCCCCGATTCGGTCCCGCGACGGGGTTGTAGATCACTTCGATCATCGTCCGCGATTATAGGATACTTTTACCGTATGCGTCCCTCCATTCCGGGCTGCGAACCCGGCCGGCCGCTGTTCGTCGCCCACCGCGGCGCGTCGGACCGGGCGCTGGAGAATTCCCACTCCGCCTTCTCGATCGCCGTGGCGGACGGCGCGGACATGGTCGAGTTCGACGTGCGCCTGACCTCGGACGGCGTGCCCGTGGTCTTCCATGACGACCGGACCGGGCGGACGGGGAAGACGAACCTCGACGTGGCAGGGACGACGGCCTCCCGTCTGAGCTCGGTTCCGCTGAAGAACGGGGAGCCGATTCCTACCCTGGCCGAGGTGCTGGACCTCGTCCGGGGAAGGATTCCCCTGAACGTGGAGTCGAAGGTGCCGGGGGCCGTGGCCGCGACGGCGAACGCCCTGGCCGAAGCCCGATACGGGGGCGCGATCCTTCTTTCTTCGGGGTTGCGGGAGGAGTGTCTGGCCGCCCGTTCCCTTCTGGCCGGTTTCCCTTGCGGGCTGGTGACCCGGCGCCCGTCGATGTCGGACCTCGCCTTCTGTCTCCGGCACGGCCTCTCCTCGATCCATCCCGATCACCGTTACCTCACGGTTCTCCGCCTCCGGAAAATTCTCTCGGCGGGGATCCCGCTCCTCCCGTACACGGTGGACGACCCCGACGTCGCCTGGCGGCTGATCGATGCGGGCGCGACGGGGGTGTTCTCCAACCGGGCGCAATCCCTCCGGGAAGAGTGGATGCGGAGGGGTGGTGTAACCTCCTGACACTCATTGGCTTACCCGATGCCATTTTCGTCGGCTCCGTGTATTATAAAACATTGTTTCCCCCGTTTCTGAACACGATTCTCCGCATCCAAAAAGAGAAATTCCGGGCACCCCCGTGCCCGCCGGGAGGGGCTGGTGAGAAGATTCCCGCGCATATTCCTGGCCGCATCGTTCTCCCTGTGCGTGTTCGGATCGCCCTGGTGGGGCGCCTCGGCCTTCGCGCTGAGGACCCTCGAGCAGGGTGCGAAGGCGCCCGACATCGACCTGACGAAGCTCGACGGGGGGGACGTGAAGCTCTCGTCCCTCGTGGGGGAGAAGGGGCTCGTGCTGATCTATTGGGCCACCTGGAGCTCCCGCTCGCCGGCGATCCTGCAGTTCGCGGAGCAGGAGCTGCGCAGGTACGAGAAGTTCGGGATGAACGTGGTCGCCGTGAACGCGGACCACCAGGAGATGAAGGCGGAGGACATCCAGGCGGTGCGCGACAAGGTGAAGGAACTCGGCCTCACCTTGCCGGTCTTCCTCGACAAGGGGCTGGCGGGGTACAACGCCCTCGGGATCATCAGCACTCCCACGACCCTCCTCCTCGACAGGTCGCTCTCCCTCAAGGAGGCGTACCCGGGGTTCCCGTCGGTGGCGCGGACCGACATCCCCGAGCGGATCGACGCGGTGCTCGGCATCGTCCGCGAGAAGCGGCCGGAGAAGGCGCAATACCTCCTCGATCACAAGCCGAAGAACCACGCCCTGCAATATTACAACCTCGGGAAACGGATCTTCCTCAACGCCCGTTCCCCCTCCGGAGAGCTGCGCGGCGGCGTTCCCCAGTCGGCCATCGACCGGCTCGACGAGGCGATCAAACGCGACCCGGACTTCTTCCGGCCGTACCTCCTGAAGGCGATCATCTACAACGCGGCGAAGGAGTCCCCGCAGCGCGACGCGGCGCTGGGCAACATCCTGAAGCGGGAGTTCCAGGAGCCGTACGAGCACCGGATCCTCGCCCTCGGGTACCTGGAGATGGGGATGAACGACAACGCCGCCGACCACCTGAAGGCGCTCTTCGCCCTTTCCCCCCAGGACCCGGCGGGGCTCTTCGGGCAGGCGGTGCTGTCGCAGCGGCGCAGGGACGTGCCGGGGGCGAAGAAGGCCGTGGCGGCCCTTTCCGCGAACCCGGCGTCGAAGGAGGTCCTCGGGGAGGACGTGTCGGCGCTCTTCACGCCCGACGGCGCGGTGAAGCCGGGGGCGGAGCTTGCGGTCCGGAACACGCTGGACCGGCTGCTGGAGATCGAGAAGAAGCCGATGGGGGCAATCCGCTCCGACGCCCCGGTCCAGGCGGAGGACGTCAACAAGGCGCCCCCCGCGCCGAAGGCCCCCTAGATTTCCAACGCTGGTGATCTACCGCCCGAGGTCGCCGGAGAGGATGTACTCCTTGGCGGAGTTGACCGCCGTGGCGGCCTCGCCGGCCCCCGCGGTGATGAGGAGGACCTTCCCGGGGTAGGTGACGATGTCCCCGGCGGCGTAGACGCCGGGGAGGTTGGTCGACATGTCGGGGGCCACGGCGATCCCGCTCCCCTTGATGTTCAGCCCCCACTCCCGGAACGGCTCGATGTTCGTCAGCATCCCGATGGAGAGTACGATGGCATCCACCGCGATCGTCTCCTCCAGCCCGCTCCGCTCGTTCCAGATGACCGCCCCGGTCACCTTGTCGTCCCCCAGCACCTCCTTGATGGTGTAGTACGGGTATTTCACCCGCACGCTGGAGGCCAGCAGGCGGTGCACCATCGCCTCGTGGGCCTGCCACTTGTACATCCGGTGGCACAGGGTGACCTCCGACGCGATCCCTTCCAGGGAGAGAGCCCAGTCCACCGCGCTGTTCCCTCCCCCCACGATGAGCACCCGCTTGCCGCGCAGCGGCTCGAAGGAGGGGAGAAAGTAGTAGATCCCGCTCCCCTTGATGTTCAGCCCCCACTCCCGGAACGGCTCGATGTTCGTCAGCATCCCGATGGAGAGGACGATGGCGTCCACCTCGATCGTC
>DASWBR010000088.1:0-1698 GCA_036390495.1 Candidatus Deferrimicrobiaceae bacterium
TCGCCGGGGTGAAGCGGGTCTTCTCCACGTCCCGGGAGAGCGTCTCCACGGTCATCGTCGAGTTCCGGCTGGAGGTGAAGCTGAACGATGCCGCCCAGGAGGTGCGGTCGAAGACCGGCGCGATCCGGGGCGAGCTTCCGCAGGGGATCGAGGAGCCCATCATCCAGAAGCTGGACTTCGGCGCGATGCCGGTGGTCTCCCTCGCCGTCCGGTCCGACCGGCTCTCCCCGCGGGAGATCACCACCCTCGTGGAGAAGAGGATCCGGAAGAAGTTCGAGAACATCTCCGGCGTCGGGAAGGTGGACCTCGTGGGGGCTTCCAAGCGCGAGGTGAACGTGGACGTCGACCCCGTCCGGCTGGAGTCCCTGGGGATGACGGTGGACGAACTGATCGCCGGCCTGTCCGCCGAGAACGTCAACACGCCGCTCGGCCGGATGACGCGGGGGGGGGCGGAGTACCCCCTGCGGGTCTCCGGGAAGCCGGAGCTGGTGGAGCAGTTCCGCTCGATGGTCGTGGCGAACCGCGCCGGCCGGCCGATCCCGCTGGGGGAGGTCGCCCGGGTGACGGACGGCGTCGAGGAGCAGCGCTCCCTCGCCCTGGTCAACGGCGTTCCCGCCGTGGCGATGAACATCCAGAAGCAGTCCGGGGCCAACACGGTGGCGGTGGTCGACGCCGTGAAGCGGGAGATCGGGCGCGTCCAGGGGGAGCTCCCGCCGGGCACGACCATCGAGATGGTCCGGGACGCGTCGATCATGATCCGGGACTCCGTGGCCGACGTCCAGGAGACGATGATTCTGGGCGGGATCCTCACGGTCTTCATCGTCTTCTGCTTCCTGAACTCCTGGCGGTCCACGGTGATCACGGGGCTGACCCTCCCGATCTCGGTGGTCTCCTCCTTCATCGTGATGAACTTCATGGGATTCACCCTGAACGTCCTGACGCTCATGGCCCTGTCGCTGGCCATCGGCCTGCTGATCGACGACGCCATCGTGGTGCGGGAGAACATCGTGCGCCACCTCGAGCACGGGCAGGACCATTTCGAGGCGGCGAGCAAGGGGACTTCCGAGATCGGGCTCGCGGTGCTGGCCACCACCTTCTCCATCGTGGCGGTCTTCGTCCCGGTGGCGTTCATGAAGGGAATCGTCGGCCGCTTCTTCTACCAGTTCGGCATCACCGTCACCTTCGCGGTCCTCGTCTCCCTCTTCGTCTCCTTCACGCTGGACCCGATGCTGTCGTCGCGCTGGCACGACCCCGACATCGACCGGAAGGGGAGGCGGCACCTCGTCGCCCGGATCCTGGACCGGTTCAACGACTCGTTCGATCGGGCCGCCGACCGGTACCGGTTCGTCATCGCCTGGGCGCTGTCGCACCGGAAGACCGTGCTGGCGCTTGCCACGGCGGCGTTCTTCGCGGGGATCGGGGCGTTCCTCACCCTGAAGACCGAGTTCTTCAGCGAGTACGACCGGGCGGAGTTCCAGGTGAACTTCCAGACCGCACCCAGCGCCTCCATCGACGAGACAAAGGGGCGCCTCGAGGCGGTCCTGTCGGAGTTCCGGAAACTGCCAGAGGTCCGGCACACCTACGCCACGATCGGCGCGGGGGACGCCGGGACGGTCCGGGACGGCGTGGTGTACGTGAAGCTTTCGGAGAAGAAGGAGCGCCGCCGCCCGCAGGACGAGATCCAGCGGGAGGTCCGCG
>DASWBR010000089.1:0-2842 GCA_036390495.1 Candidatus Deferrimicrobiaceae bacterium
ACCAGCGCGTTTGCCCCGCGGACGTCGTGGAACAGCGGGAGATAATCGACGGATCCGCTCATGGTTCCCTCACAGGTAATATTCCGGTTCTTTCGCCCCGAACGGGTCGGGCAGGATGCTCCCGCGGGCCGCGCCCACGCGGACGGCGTCCCCGGCGGCTATCGCATCGGCCATCCCATGGCTCCGCGGGAGAACTGCCGCTACGGGATACCCTTCCTCGACAGACATTTCCACGCGCAGGTGGGTTCCCAGATAGGAAACGGAGTTCACGCGGGCATTCGCCTGTCCCGCCTCCCGCACCCCGGGAGGGAAGAGGAGGATGTCCTCCGGCCGCAGGATCACTTTCACCATGCCGCCGTCGCCTTCCGCGCCCGGGTCGGGCATCCGGATGGCGAGGCTCCCCGCGTAGGCGTATCCCTTGTACAGCTTTCCCGGCAGGACGTTCACCTCGCCGACAAACCGCGCGACGAATTCCGTCGCGGGATTCTGGTACACCTCGCGGGGCGGGGCGATCTGTTCGATGTACCCGTCGTTCATCACCGCGATCCGGTCCCCCAGCTCCATCGCCTCCTGCTGGTCGTGCGTGACGAACAGGGTCGCGATCCCCACCTTCTTTTGCACCGCCGCTACTTCTCTCCGCAGTCGCTCCCGGACCTTGATGTCCAGGGCGGAGAGCGGTTCGTCCAGCAGCAGGAGGGAAGGGGACACTGCAAGCGCCCGGGCGAGGGCGACTCTCTGCCGCTGCCCCCCGGACAGCTTCTCCACAGGACGGTCCACCTCCTCCGAAAGGCCGACGAGGTCGAGCATGTCGGACGCTTTCCGGTTCCTCTCCGGGGAGGCGATCCCTCGCACGCGAAGCCCGAAGGCGACGTTCTCCCGGACCGTCTTCCTGTGGAAGAGCGCGTAATCCTGGAAGACGAAGCCGATGTTCCGGTCCCGGGAAGGGACATCCTCCATGTCTTTTCCCCCGATGGTGACCGTCCCGCGGTCTTTGCGCAGGAGCCCCGCCACGATGCGCAGCAGCGTCGATTTCCCGCACCCGCTGGGGCCGAGGATGGCGAGCATCTCGCCGGCCCGGACCTCGAGCGAGATGCCGGTGAGAACGGGCCGATCGCCGAACGACTTCCCGACGTTTGCAAGCGACAGATGCGGGGTATTCATGCCGCCTCCGCTTTCCTGCCGCCCGGCGACTGTACGAGCTGGAGCCCCAGGAGGATGAGGAAGGAGGCCAGCGCCAGCAGGATGGCGATGGCCGACGCGCCCTCGACGTCCCCCGTATTGAACCGGGAGAAGATGTAGAGCGGGCCGGTCTGGGTCCTCCCGACGAGGTTTCCCGACACCATGATCGAGGCCCCGAATTCCCCAAGCGACCGGGAGAATGTCAGAAAGGCCCCCGCCACGATTCCCTCCCGGATTGCGGGGAGGGTGACGAAAGCGAACACCTGCCACTCCTTCGCCCCCAGCGTCCGGGCCGCCTCCTCCCCGGAACGGGGGACGGACTCCAGGACCGCCCCCACCGCGCGCACCATGAACGGGAACGTCACGAAGACGTGACCCAGGAGCAGGCCGGGAAAGGAGAACATGACCTGGATGTCGTGTTCGCCCAGGAATCTCCCGAGGGGCCCCAGGGGACCGTACATCAGGAGGAGGGCGAAACCGGTAACGACCGTGGGGATGGCCAGCGGGATGTCCACGAGGGCGTTGACGGCTTTCCGTCCGGGGAACCGGTAGCGCGTGAGAAGAAACGCCATCGCCGTGCCGATGACGCCGTTGACGGCGGTGGTGGCCAGGGCGACCAGGGCGGTCAGGCGCAGGGCGCCCACGGCGTCCGGGTTCCTGAGCCGGTCCCAGAACACCCCGATCCCTTCCCGCACCGCATACCGGTTCAGGGACACCAGCGGAAGGAGGATCAGGAGGATGAATAGCCCCAGTGCGGCGGCGAATGTCGCACCCCGCACGAGGGAGTCCATGTTCCGGGGCCGGCTCATCGGAACTCCGCGTCACTTCTGTTGCGTCTTCTTCCAGGCGTTCTCGATCACGTTCTTCCGCGCGCTCTGCCACCCGCCCAGGTCGTCGACGGTGAACGGCTCGGCGACCGTCGCGTATTTCGCCTGGAACTCCTTTCCGATCTTCGAGTTCACGGGCCGGAAACCGAACTTCGCGTAGGAACGTTGTGCCTCCGCGCCGTAGAGGAACTGGATCAGCTCGCTCACCACGTGCTCCTGCTCCGGCTTGATGTTTTTGTCGATCCGGGCGACCTTCCACTCCGTCTCGATCGTCTTCCGGGGGACGGCGATCACATAATCACGCCCCTTGGCCTTCTCCAGCAGGGCCTCGTTCTCGTATGTCACGATGGCGTCCCCGAATCCCGCGTCGAACTGCACGAAGGTCTGGCGGGCGGACTCCGGCTGGGCGATCACGTTCTTCTCCACGGCCGACAGAAGCTTCACGCCCCCGTCCTCGGGGCCGAACGAGGGGTTCCGGAAGTTCGCCCCCGCCCCGTAGATCGCGAAGATCGCCCACTGCGCCCCCCCCGAGGTGTCCGGGCTGGCGTGGAGGACTTTCGTGCCGGGTTTCGCAAGGTCCTCGAAGGTGTTGAGCCCCTTCGGGTTGTCTTTCCTCGTGACGAACACGATGACGGACTTGATCACCGCTCCCTTGTTCGGGTTCTTCCGCCAGTCGGAGGCGATCAACCCCTTCTCCCTCAACTGGTCCAGGTAGAGCTCGGAGGAGAGCACCGCGACCTGAACCGGCGCGCCGCCCAGGATCTGGTTCTTGAGCGTCCCCGAACCGGCGAAAGAGGCGGAGACGTCCACGTCCTTTCCGAACTTCTCCCTGTAAT
>DASWBR010000090.1:0-12413 GCA_036390495.1 Candidatus Deferrimicrobiaceae bacterium
CAAGGGGGGAGGGGGAAATGATCAGAAAAATCCTGTTTACGGTCACCGTGGTCCTTGCAGCGGCGGTCGCCGCGTGGGGCGCCTCGCCCAAGGACGTCGAGCGCCTTGGCAAGGACCTGAACTACGCCGGCGCCGAGAAGGCGGGGAACAAGGAGGGGACGATCCCCGCCTGGGACGGGAAGGATGTCCCGCTCTCCGGCTACTCCTTCGGGAAGTACCGTGGCGACTACTGGAAGTTCAAGGACGAGAAGCCGCTCTTCTCGATCGACGCCTCGAACGTCGACAAGTACAAGGACATGCTGAGCCCCGGGCAGGCGCAGATGGTCAAGCAGACCAAGGGGTACCGGATGGACGTATACCCCAGCCACCGGAACGCGGGGTACCCGGAGTGGATCGAGGCGAACATCCGGAAGAACGCTGCCGGCGCCGCCAAGCTCAGCAAGGACGGCACGGACCTCCTGGACGCGATTCTCCCCGGGATCCCGTTCCCGCTGCCGGCGAACGGGTCGGAGATCATCTGGAACTTCATCATGCGGTACAAGGGGGTGGGGACGTCGTGGTACAGGACCACCACCGCGGTGTCGCCCCGTCCCGGGAGCACCGAGTGGCTGGACCCCGCAGGCCCCCAGCACGTCTTCCACTCCTGGGGGAAGAAAGGGTCGACCACCCCCAAGGATGCGGGGAACCTCATCTACTGCATCGACTTCGGGTACGACACCCCTGCCGCGCTCGCCGGGCAGCGGATCTTCATCTGCGACTACACCAACAAGGACCGGGAGGTGTTCTTCTACTTCCCCGGGCAGCGCCGGGTCCGCCGCCTGCCGAATTACGCGTATGACGCCCCGCAGATCGGGTTCGAGAACCAGTACCCGCTCGACACGGCGTGGGTCTTCCTCGGCCGCCCCGACCGGTTCGACTGGAAGATCGTCGGCAAGAAGGAGATCTACGTCCCGTACAACAGTTTCGGGATGTACGACTTCCGGAAGAAGCTCCACGACGTCCTCCAGCTGAAGCACCTTGCGAACGAGAGCCGGCGGTACGAACTCCACAGGGTCTGGGTGGTGGAGGCGACCGTGAAGAAGGGGGTTCGGCACAGCATGCCCCGGAGGGTCTTCTATTTCGACGAGGACACCTACCTGGCGCTGATCGCGGACCAGTACGACGCACAGGGGGGCCTGTGGAAGGTCGAGGAGGGGTACCCGATCCCCATCTGGGAGCTCGGCGGGACGTTCGATCACTACCCGTTCGTCAGTTACGACCTGGTATCCGGCCGGTACGTCTGCGACCAGTCGGCGATCGGCACCGGGAGGGACATGCAGTATTTCGCGGATGCCCCGAACGACCCCCGGTTCCGGTTCACGTGGTTCACCGCCGAAAACCTCCGCGCGGTCAGCGAGCGGTAAAGGAGCGACGCGAATGAGAGCCCTGAAGAATACATGGTTGCTGGTTCTGGTAGCGTTGATGGTCGCGGGCCCGGCGTACGCCTTCCGGTTCGAGTCCGGCGATGTCCAGGGGAACCTCGACATGCAGTTGACCGTCGGGGCCGGCCTGCGGACGCAGAGCTGGAACCCGCAACTGGTCGGGGACCCCACCGTCGTCCCCGACGCAAACACCGCCGCCTCCTCCAACACGGACGACGGCGACCTCAATTACAAGAAGAACAACCTGTACACCACCTACGTGAAATTCACCCCGGAACTGCTGGTGAAGTTCCCGTACGACTTCAAATTCATGACCCGTGCGTCGTTCCTGTACGACTTCATGGCGGACCAGACGGAGCGGACGGAGCTTTCGGCGGAGGCCAAGCGGCAGGTCGTCTACAACGCCTACCTGTATGATCTCTGGCTGAGCAAGGACTTCAACGTCGGCGGCCAGCGCGCCCGGGTCCGGCTGGGGAACCAGGTCGTCAGCTGGGGGGAGAGCATCTTCGCGATCGGCGGGATCAACGCCACGAACGCGCTCGACTTCCAGAAGATCTCGATCCCGGGGACGCAGATCAAGGAAGCCGTCCTCCCGATGCCGATGATCAGTGTCGCCTCGGGGCTGGGGGGCGGTTTCAACTTGGAAGGGTATTACCAGTTCTGGTGGAACCGGAACCGGCTCCCGCCCGTCGGGAGCTATTTCTCCGTCGTGGACATCCTCGGAAAGGGTCGCCAGAACGCGTTCATCGATTTAAACCCGGCATCCCCGTATTTCTTCAACTTCGGGGGACTGGACCCTGCGGCCGACCCGACACAGGCCAACACATTCGAGGTCCCGGTCCTGGGGGAGATCAAGCCGTCGACCCAGGGACAGTACGGCTTCGCGATGCACTACAAGCCTTCCGGGGTGTCGCTGGACGTCGGGCTCTACTTCATGAACTACCACGACAAGATGCCTGTGCTGAACCTCCAGTTTGACGGCGCCACCCAGTATTTCCAGTGGGAATACCTCGAGAACCGGAAGTTGTACGGCATCAGCGCGAACACGTCGCTGGGGAACTGGGCGGTCGGGTGGGAGCTTTCGTACCGCCCGAAGGAGGCCGTCGCGCTCTCCACCTGCTACGCTCCCGGGACGGACACGTCCTGGATCAACGCCGTTGTCGTGCCCGACTGCCCCATGTGGATCGACAAGCCGAAATACCAGATGCACCTCACCGGGATCCTGAGCCTGACGCCGGGGGACCACGGCTGGCTCCTGAACCTGCTGGGGGCGGACACGGGGACGTTCATCGGCGAGGCGGTGTGGATCCACTTCAACGGGGTCGACAAGAACAAGCAGTTCGTCCGGGACATCAACGGGAACCAGGTGATGCAGGTGCCCGACGCCGGTTACGGTTTCTGGGTGGGATCTCCAGTCTCGTTCGACCCGGACGCGGCACTGACTTCTTTGGGACTTCCACCTCTCGGGCAGGGGGCCGTTACGTATTACACCTTCGCCGGCGTGGGGGACGCGGACTCCCTCGGATTCACCGTGGATTTCAACGTGGTCTACGACAACAAGATCATCAAGGGGTGGCAGGTCATCCCCGGGATCACGTTCTTCGACGCGATCAAGGGGAATACCCCGACCCTCACCGCGAACTACATGGCCGGGGCGAAGTCGATGAACTTCTACCTCAACTTCGTGCAGAACGTCCCGACGAATTGGCAGGCCGGGATCAACTACCTTACGTACTGGGGGAAGAACCAGTTCCTGGCGGACCGGGACTTCCTCGGCGCGTACCTGACCCGCAACTTCTAACGGCAGATCGGGCCGGCGCCGGGTTTCCGGTGCCGGCCCGATTCTCGTGATTTTCCCGTGACGGAGACGACAACGTGAACCGATCGGTGCTGGGCCGGCTCGTGCAAAAGGCCGAGGTGTTCTTCTTCGGTCATCGCCTCCAGACCCTGGGAGCCATTGCGGCGTTCACCGCCGTGATGGCGGTCTTCGCCTTCCAGCTGCGGATGTCGGCCGGCTTCGAGAAGCAGATGCCGATCGGGCACGAGTACATCCAGACGTTCGAGAAGTATCGGGACGACCTGTTCGGCGCCAACCGGCTGAACTTCGTCGTGAAGGCGCGCACCGGGACGATCTGGAACCAGGAAGCCCTCACGCGCCTGTACGACGTGACGCAGGCGGTCATCTACCTGCCGGGCGTCGACCGCGCGGGGGTCCAGTCGCTCTGGACCCCCAACTCGTACGTCAACGAGATCACGGAGGAGGGGTTCCGGGCCGATCAGATCATCGACAGCACGATCACGCCGGAGGCGCTGACCCCGGAGATCATTTCCCGCATCCAGAAGCTCACCCGGGAGGGGGAGTTCGTCGGGACCCTCGTCTCGCACGACCAGACCAGCGCGATGATCACCGCGGAGATCAGCGAGATCGACCGCGAGGGGAAGCGGCTCGACTACGTCGCGTACAACCGGATCCTGGAGGAGGCGATCCGGAAGAAGTTCGAGGACGGGAAGTTCGAGATCCAGATCATCGGGTTCGCCAAGCAGATCGGCGACATCGCGGACGGCGCCATGGGCGTCCTCGAGTTCTGCGCCATCGCGCTCGTGCTCACCGCGCTTTCGGTTTACTGGTACTGCCGTTCCGTCCGGTTCACGATCCTCCCGATCGCCTGCTCCCTGACGTCGCTGGTGTGGCAGTTCGGGACCCTGCGCATCCTCGGATACGGGCTGGACCCGCTCGCCGTGCTGGTCCCGTTCCTCGTCTTCGCCATCGGCGTCTCCCACGGCGTGCAGCAGATCAACTTCATCGTCCGCGGGCTGGCCCACGGGAAGAGCACGGAGGAGGCGGCGCGGGAGAGCTTCACCGGGCTGCTGATCCCCGGGACGCTCGCCCTGGTCACGGCCATCGTGTCGTTCATCACCCTCGTGCTGATCCCCATCCCGATGGTGCGCGAGCTGGCCATCACCGCGTCCATCGGGGTGACGTACAAGATCGTCACGAACCTGATCATGCTGCCGGTGGCGGCGTCGCTGTTCACGTTCCGGAAGGATTACGTGGAGGAGGCGATGCTGAAGCGGGAGGCGCGCACCCGCTGGCTTCAGGCGATCGCGCTGGTCGCCAAGCCGAGGAACGCCGTCATCATCGTCCTGATCACCGCGGCGATCTTCGGGTTGTCCGTCTGGCAGAGCCGCGGCCGGGTGATCGGGACCCTGCAGCCGGGGGCGCCGGAGCTGCGCCCGGAAGCCCGCTTCAACCGCGACGCGGTCTCCATCTCGGAGAGCTACGACATGGGGCTCGACTGGCTGACGGTGGTCTTCGAGGCCCCGCCGGGGTCGGACCGCAACGTCGCGCTCGGCCCGTTCGTGGACGACTTCTCCTGGCGGATGGCGCACGTTCCGGGGGTGATGTCCGTGGACTCCTGGTCCAACCAGATCCGCCTGTACAGCGAGGGGTTCAACGAGGGGAACCCGAAGATGTACGTCACCCCGATCGACCCGATGAACTTCGCGGGACTGAGCGCGGAGATCTCCCGGCTCCGGGGGTACATGAACAAGGACGCCAGCATGACGGCGGCCCACCTGTACCTGACAGACCACAAGGCGCAGACGATCAACCGGGTGATCGACGCCGCGAAGGAGTTCCGCCGGACGAACCATCTCGACAACGTCACCGTGCGCCTGGCGGCGGGGAACGCCGGGGTGCTGGCGGCGATCGACGACGAAGTCGAGCGAAGCGAGCTCCCCATGATGCTGTACGTCTACGCGACCATCCTGATCCTCGTCTTCATCGCCTACCGGGATCCCCGGGCCATGGTGGCGTGCTGCATGCCGCTGGCCGTCGGGACGTTCATCGGGTACTGGTTCATGAAGAGGCTCGAGATCGGCCTGACGGTCGCCACGCTGCCCGTGATGGTGCTCGCGGTCGGCATCGGGGTGGATTACGCCTTCTACATCTACAACCGGCTGATGCTTCACCTGGGACAGGGATTCTCCATCTTCGCCGCAATGGAGAAGGCGCTCGCGTTCGAGGCGATGGCGACCATCTTCACCGCGATCACCCTGGCGGCCGGGGTGGTCACCTGGGCGTTTTCGCCGCTGAAGTTCCAGGCGGACATGGGAAAACTGCTGGCGTTCATGTTCCTCGTGAACCTGGTGATGGCGATGACCGCGCTGCCGGCATTGGCCGTGGTGCTGGAGAGGATCCTGCCGCGGAAAACCCCGGTGCACGTTTCCGAGATCCTGTCCCACCCCGCCGGGAATTGACGGATCATCCGACTGCGAGGAGAACGATGGAACGATCCTTCCGCCGCACCCGGTTCTTCCTGGCGCTCCTTGTCGGTGCCATGTCCCTTCTGTTTCCCGGCGCCTCGAAGGCGGCGGAGAGTCCGCCCACGGGACCGGAGGCGGGTTCGGGGTTCCCCGCCCTGAAGCTTCAACCGGCGGAAATCAGCTCTGCCGCGGCCAGGGCGATGATGCTCTCCTCGGTGCGCGCGGGGAAACGGATCGTCGCCGTGGGCGACCACGGCATCGTGCTGTTGTCCGACACGGACGGCGCGGATTTCCGGCAGGCGAAGTCCGTCCCGGTCCGCTCGACGCTGACCGCCGTGTACTTCGTCGACGAGAAGACCGGCTGGGCGGTGGGCCACTGGGGGGTCATCCTACGGACGGACGACGGGGGGGAGACCTGGGCGGTCCAGCGCCAGGACACATCGGTGGATCAGCCGCTCTTCTCGGTGTATTTCCGGGACCGGGAGACCGGGTGGGCCGTGGGGCTCTGGTCGCTCGTCGTCTCGACCCGCGACGGGGGGAAAACATGGACCCCCGTCCGGCTTCCCCCTCCGCCGGGGGGGAAGAAGGCCGATCGGAACCTCCTGAAAATCTTCGCGAACCGGATGGGGACCCTCTTCGTCGCGGCGGAGCAGGGGATGGTCCTGCGCTCGTACGACGGGGAGAGCTGGAGCTACCTGGAGACGGGGTACAAGGGGAGTTTCTGGACGGGGATCGTCCTGAACAACGGCACGGTCCTGGTGGGCGGACTCCGCGGAACGATCTACCGGAGCGGCGACGACGGGCGCTCCTGGAGGGAGTCCAAGACCGACCTGAAGGCGTCGATCACAGATTTCGCGGAGGCCGGCGGGAAGATCCTGGCGGTCGGGCTGGACGGCCTCGTCCTCGAAAGCGTCAACGGCGGCGTGTCGTTCCAGGGAAGCCAGCGGGAGGACCGCATTCCATTCACGGCGCTCGCGGTCGCGAGCAACGGCCGCGTCGTGAAGTTCTCCAAGCAGGGCGTCGTGGAGGAGCCTCCCGCCGCGCAGGGGAAATAGGCGGCCGCACGGCCCCCGCGGAGGAGGTGCGGATGGAAACGGTGTTCGACCGGGGTGCGCTGTTCGGGAAGCCGGAACCGCTTTCGGGCGTGCGGGTCCTGGAGGTCTGCTCCGTGGTCCTCGGGCCCGCAGCGTGCGACTACCTCGCGGAGTTCGGCGCCGAGGTGATCAAGTTCGAGGGGCCGAAGGGGGACCAGATGCGGTTCGTGACCCCCTACGCGTACTTCTGGAACGGGATGTCGCCTGGCCTCGAGATCGAAAACCACAACAAGTACTGGGTGGGGATGCACGTGGGGAATCCCCGCGCCCGGGAACTGTTCCTTTCCCTCGTGAAGAAGTCGGACGTGGTCGTCGACAACCTGACGCCCGGGAGGATGGCGAAGTGGGGGCTCGATTACCCGGCGCTCCGGGAGGCGAACCCGGGGATCATCCACCTGCACGTTTCCGGATACGGGAGCTGGGGGCCGTGGACGGGGAGGACGTCGTACGACGCGGTGGCCCAGAGCATGGGGGCGCTGGCCTCCATCACGGGGTTCGAGGAACGCGGCCCGATCAAGTCGGGGGTCTGGATCGCCGACTGGCTCACCGGCCTCATGTGCGCGAACGCCATCCTCTCCGCGCTGAACTACCGGGAGCGGACCGGGGAAGGGCAGTTCATCGATTACCTCCAGGTGGAGAACGTCATCCGGATGCTCGACTGGACGTGGCTCTATGCCGACCGGACGGGGAAGGACCGGAAACGGTCCGGGAACCGGGACCTGGCGATCTGCCCGTCGGACCTGTTCCGGTGCTCGGACGGGTGGGTGGCGCTCGCGGCGTTCGGGGAGGAGGAGTTCCGCGGACTCTGCCGCGCCATGGACCGGATGGAGCTGTTCGGGAAGTTCCGCGACCCCCTGGAGCGCCTTCCGGAGGAGAACGCCGTGGAGCTGCTCGGCCAGGTCGCCGCGTGGGCCGCGGCCCGCCGCGTGGAGGAGGTGGAGGCGCTGGCCTCCCGGCACGGCTTCGCCGCCTCGCGCGTCCTGGAGGCGAAGGACGTCTATCACAGCGCGCACTACCGGGAGCGGGGCGCCATCCAGGAGTACGAGGATCCGCTCTACGGGACCATGGTGCAGCAGTGCTACCCGCCGGTGATGAGCGAGACCCCCGGCCGGCTGAAGTGGAGCTGCAGGCCGCTGGGGTTCGACAACGGCTACGTGCTGAAGAAGATCCTGGGCCTCCCCGAGGAGGAGGTGAAGCGGCTCCGGGACGAGGGCGTGGTGTTCCAGTGGAACCCGAACGTCCCCTCCCAGTGCCCGCCGCCGGGGTGGGACGGGAAACGCGGGGTCAAGCTCGGCTGACGCGGGGGAGCGGCAGGCGGGAGCGACGGACGGAGGGGCGGAGAGATGGAGGAATCGAAGATCGTCGGGATGGCGGCCCATCCCGGCTACGCGAAGTGGGCGCACCGCGAGACGAATCCCGACGACGTCTGCCGGAAGCCCGAGGCCCTCGACGACGTGCTCGTCCTCGACGCGAGCCACGGGAGCTTCGCCGGGCTGTTCGCCTCCTCCCTGCTCTCGGAGATGGGGGCGGAGGTCATCCGCGTCGAGCCCCCGGGGGGCGACCTCGCCCGGAAGATGACCCCGTACGGGATGATGATCGGGGACGCGGGGCTGGGTTACATCACGGAAGGACGGAACAAGTTCCACGTCACGCTGGACATCGCCTCGGAGGAGGGGAAGGTCCTGTTCCGGCGCCTCGCCCGGAAAGCCGACGTGCTGATCCACACCTTCCGGCCGGGATACATGGACGGCCTGGGGCTGGGGTACGGCGCGCTCCGGGAAGAGAACCCCGGCCTGGTTTTCGCCGCGGTCCACACGTTCGGCCAGTCCGGGTCCGACGCGGAGAAGTACGCCGCCCAGCCGGGGTACGACATCCTCGACCAGGCGAGAGGGGTCATCATGTCGGTCACCGGGGAGCCCGACCTCGACCCGGACGTGCCCGAAGGGTACAAGAGGCCCCTCAAGCAGGGAAACTGGATGGGGTGGTACGCCGGCGGCGCCTGGGCCGCCTTCGGGATCCAGATGGCGATGTTCCACAGGCGCAGGACGGGGAAGGGGCAGTTCGTCGATGCGTCGCCGCCGGAAGGGCTGATGGCGATATCGAACTACGTCATGCAGTTCTTCCACATGTCGGGGAAGCAGATGCCCCGGGCCGGGAATTACGACTACGCCGTCTTTCCCTACACCTATGTCCAGTGCAAGGACGGCTTCACCTTCATCTCCGGCTTCTCGGACGCCAACTGGGCCGCCCTTTGCGAGATCATGGACCGCCCCGACCTGCGGGAGCGGTTTCCCACCATCCGGGAGCGGCTCACCCCCGAGAACCAGCCCGTCATCCAGCGCGAGATCGAGCGGTTCACGTCGCAGCACACGGCCGACGGGATCCAGCAGATGATCACGGAGTACGGCAAGCGGCCCGACAAGAAGGGGACCGTCGTCTCCGGAAGGCTCGAGACCCCCGTGGAGGTCCTGCAGAGGGAGCACTGGCACGAACGGAGGACGTTCGTCCGGGTGAACGATCCGCACTACGGGGAGGTCCTGGTGCCGAACTCCACGTTCAAGTCGATGTCGGCGACGCCGGGGAGGGTCAAGTGGGCGTGCCGGCCCGTCGGGGCGGACAACGAATTCGTCTACGGGAAATACCTGGGCCTGGGGGGCGGGGCGCTCGGGGAGTTGCGGAAAAGAGGGGTCGTCTGACGGGGAAGCGTCAGCGCAGGCACTGGAACACCCCCATGCACCACATGCAGCTGCCGCACTGGACGTTCCGTATGTGGCAATCCTGCTCGAACTCCTCGGTCTGGACGTAGTCGCACGGGGCGAGGCTGCAGCTGGAGCAGTACGGGTAGTCGTACCGGATCACGGTCTCCCGGAACGAACGGAATCCGGGGTCGTTCCAGATCTCGAGAATCCCCCTCTCTGCGAGTTTCCCGAACACCTTCGGGTGCACCGGCTGCTTCCAGCCGTGGGCGAAGCAGGTGTACCGGTGCCACAGGAAGTAGCACGGGGAGACCGCCCCTTCCCACGAGACGAACGCCCCGCCCTCCTCCACGAAGTGGCAGCTCCTCTTCTCCTTCAGGGAGACCCCCGGGAGGCGGAGGTCGACCCCCTCTTTCCGGGCGACCTCCTCCGCATCGGCGAAGATGTCGGCGACCTCGTCGGTGTGCCCCCTGTCGGCGGACAGCAGCTTCTTCATGTCGAGGAAGACGCCCCGGGCCAACGCGTCCGCCTTCATGGCCTCGACGAACTGGAGGACCCGGGCCTCCTCGGGTGTCTTGGAATATTTCCAGAGGATCTCGAAGTAGCGGCGGATGTCCGAACCTTCCCGCCCGGCCTTCTCCTCCCACTCCCGGAAGATCGCGATCGCCTCGTCGGTGTTCGCGTCGAAGACGGTCTCCTTCCCGTGGTGCGGGTCGTACGGGAGGACGTGCGTGACGATGGCGAACGTGGCGCCCCGGGCGGCCGACCACCGCAAGGCGTCCGGCAATTCCCGCATGTTGCCGCGCATGACCACGTACTCCACCCCCACCTGCAGGTCCGGGCGCCCGCACCGCTTCTTCGCGGCGGCCATCGCCGCGAGCGCCCGTTCGACCCCCTCGATCTCGCCGCCCTCGCGGACCTTGCGGAACGTCTCCGGCAATACCCCGTCGATCGAGAAGCAGATCCGGTCAAGCCCCGCGGACGCGAGGGAGGCGGCACGCGCGTCGCCGAGCAGGAGCCCGTTGGTCTGGAAGCCGACCCACCCCTCCCGGGGCATCCGCTCCCGGGCGGACCGGATCATCTCCTCGAGATGCGGGTGGAGGAGCGGTTCGCCGACGCCGTTCAGGATGAGCGCCTCGAGCCGCGGGAAAGCGGGAGCCAGCGCCCCGAACAGCGGCATCGGAAGGTCCCCTTCGGGAGAGCAGCCGCCGTCTGTCTGCTTCACGCACATGGCGCAGCTCAGGTTGCACCGGGTGGTGACCTCGACGAACAGCTTCGACGGGTGGCCGAGAAGCGCGGGGGAGATGGACATGCCGGGTCAACCCCCCACCCTGGACATCTTCAGTGGGGCCTCCCCGGCGCCGCCCGCGCAGAACCGGTGCTTCCCGGGCTTGAACCGGACGATGCCGAGGAGGGCCTTTTCCAGTCCCGGTTCCCGGCCCTCCCGGAGCAGGGGCTTCAGGTCCGTCTCCTCCCGGGAGAACAGGCAGCCTCTCGCCATCCCGGACGCGGTGACGCGGATCCGGTTGCAATCCCCGCAGAAGTGGCTGGAGACGGGGGTGATGACGCCGATCGTGCCGGCGGCACCCCGGATCCGGTAATCCCTGGCGGGTCCGGCGAGCTCTCCCCGGTCGACTTCGTCGAAACGGTACCGTGCCGCGATCCGGTCGAGGACCTCCCGGCCCGGGACCACGGAGGAACGCCACTCTCCCTCCGCCGTTCCGGACGGCATGAATTCGATGAAGCGGACCGCGAACGGCCTGTCCAGGGTGAGGGCGGCGAAACCGGCCACCTCGTGGTCGTTGACCCCACGGATCACCACCATGTTCAGCTTGATCGGGAAGCCGGCCCGTTCCGCCGCGGCGATCCCCGCGAGGACGCGGTTCAGGTCCCCGCGGCGGGTGATCCGCTGGAAATTCCGCGGGTCGAGGGAGTCGATGCTGATGTTGAGGCGCTGGACGCCCGCGTTCCGGAGCGGTTCGGCCATTTCCTCCAGGAAGAGGCCGTTGGTGGTGAGGACGAGCTGGCGCAGCCGCGGGATCCGGGAGATGCGGGAGAGAAATTCGAGGATCCCCTTCCGGACCAACGGCTCGCCGCCCGTGACGCGGATCTTTTCGATCCCGAGAGACACGGCTGCCCGCGCGACGAGGAACAGCTCCTCGTAGCTCAATATCTCCCCGTGCGGAAGGAGCGGGATCCCGTTCCCCGGCATGCAGTACCGGCACCGCAGGTTGCACCGGTCGGTGACGGAGAGCCGCAGGTAGTTGATCTTCCGGCCGTATGCGTCGATCATCATCGTAAAAAACAGTATGCATCATCCGTACCGCGGTTTTCCCGGCCCAGGCGAAAAATGCCGCGTCGCCGTGACCCCGTTGCGAGCCGTTTTCCTGCGGGGTTGGCAAATTTAAAACAGAACGGGGTTTCCGGATTTGCCGGAAGCGGCTCCTTCCCGGCGGGAACCGTCTCGCCCGTTTGCAGAAATGAGACGGATTCGGGGGATCTTCCCGCTTCCGGCACGCACCCGGGAGCCCTTGAAGAATCGAAAAGAAAGGAAATCGGCCCCCGCTGTCGCCCGTGCCGGCGCGAACGACGGGAGGTCGGCCCCCCGCTGCTGGAAACGGAGACTCCATCCGATCCGGGATCTGTTTGCAACGACGGACATTATCGGAGGTTCTGTGAAAAATAAAACGCATTGTGCCTTCGATCCGTCCTGGAAAGGCGGGTAGTGCATGCGTCGAAAACAAACGGGATTCCATTACGGCCCGCTGACGGCACAGCTATTGCTGCCATTTGGGCCGGGCAACTGCGTTCACCCGGCAAATTCCATATCCGGTGGAAAAGGAGAGCACGCATGGACAAGATCCTGAGGGTCGACATGGGGGCGGTGGGCGGGCCGAAGTTCCGGACCGAGCCGGTCGGGGAATTTGCAGGGCTCG
>DASWBR010000091.1:0-2204 GCA_036390495.1 Candidatus Deferrimicrobiaceae bacterium
GGTACCGCCAGATCGAGGTCGCCCGGAAAGGGGTCACCGTCGCCGAGGTCCGCTTCCAGTCGTACGAGAAACGGCAGCGGCTGGGACTGGCCACGACCAAGGACCTCCTCGACACGGAGTCGCAGCTGGTGCAGGCGAAGGAAGTCCTCTCCGGCGCCCTCGCCGCGTTCCAGGTGGCGCTCGCCGAGCTCTACCGGAGCATGGGGGAGCTGCTCGAGCGGAACGACCTGCGGATCGACGACAAATCCATCGCCCCGAAGGCGTGGGAGGACGTCCGATGAAAAAGACCCTCGCCGCCGTCGCTGTCCTCGCCGCCGCCGGCGCAGCCGCGTATTTCTACTTCGAGAAGGCGCCGCAGGAGTCGCCGTACCGGACGGCGAAGGTGGAGCGGGGGGAGATCCTCGACTCCATCACGGCGACCGGGAACATCAACGCCGTGACGACGGTCTCGGTGGGAAGCCAGATCTCGGGGACGATCCAGCAGATCTTCGTGGACTACAACTCCCGCGTGAAAAAGGGGCAGGTGATCGCCCAGATCGATCCGCGCCTGCTGGAATCGGCCCTCGTCCAGGCCCGCGCGAACCTGGAGAACGCGAAGGCGACCCTCGAGAAGGCGCAGATCGGCGTCATCGACACGGAGCGGACGTACCGCAGGAACGCCGAGCTGGTCAAGGACGGGTTCGTCGCGCAGTCGGACGTGGACACTTCCCAGGCCGCCTGGGAGCAGGCCGCGGCGCAGAAGAAAAGCGCGGAGTCGGCCCTGAAGCAGTCGGAAGGGGCGCTGCAGGTGGCGCAGACGAATCTCGAATACGCCACGATCCGCTCGCCCGTGGACGGGATCGTCATCTCCCGGAACGTCGACGTGGGCCAGACCGTGGCGGCCAGCTTCCAGACCCCCACCCTGTTTTCCATCGCCCAGGACCTGACGAAGATGCAGATCGACACGAACGTGGACGAGTCCGACATCGGGAGGGCCGCCCCCGGGCAGACGGCGACCTTCACGGTGGACGCGTATCCCGAAAATCATTTCGCGGGGAAAGTCGAGCAGGTCCGCAACGCGCCGATCGTCACCCAGAACGTGGTCACCTACAACGTGGTGGTCCGGGTCGACAACCGCGACCTGCTGCTGAAGCCCGGCATGACGGCGAACGTGACGATCCAGGTGAAAAAGCACGAGGACGTCCTGAAGATCCCCAACGCCGCGTTGCGGTACCGCCCTTCCGATCTGCCGAAGGAGGCCGGAGCGGCGAAGGACCGGGGGAAGGGGAAACAGCCCGCGGGGCAGCGGGTCTACGCCCTGGGGAAGGACGGGAAACCCGCCGCGGTGCCCGTCAAGACGGGGATATCGGACGGGGCGTTCACCCTCCTCGCGGAGGGGGAGCTGAAGGAAGGGGACGTCCTCGTCGTCGGCGAGGCGCCCAAAAAGAAGAACAGCGGGAGCGGGAGCCCTCCCGGGATGGGGTTCGGGGGATTCCGGTAGCCGTGGCGACCGCCGCGATCGAGATCCGCGAACTCGGAAAGACGTACCGGCTCGGGGACGTCAGCGTGGAGGCACTGAAAGGGGTCGACCTGACGATCCTCCCCGGCGATTTCCTCGCCGTGATGGGGCCGTCCGGTTCCGGGAAATCCACCCTGATGAACATCCTCGGGTGCCTGGACCGCCCGACCTCCGGCAACTACCGGCTGGACGGGGAGGAAGTCGGGAACCTCTCCCGGGACGGCCGGGCGATCCTCCGCCGGAACCGGATCGGGTTCGTCTTCCAGGGGTTCAACCTCCTCCCGCGCCTTTCCGCCCTCGAGAACGTCGAACTTCCGTTGATCTACGACAGCATCCCCGCCTCCACCCGGCGGGAGCGGGCCATGGCGGGGCTGTCCGCGGTGGGGCTCGCGGACCGCGCGCACCACCTGCCCAGCCAGCTTTCGGGGGGGCAACAGCAGCGCGTCGCCATCGCCCGCGCGATCGTGAACACGCCCGCCCTCCTCCTTGCGGACGAGCCGACCGGGAACCTCGACTCGGCGACCAGCGACGAGATCCTCGGGATCTTCCAGCGGCTGAACGAGGAACGGGGGATCACCCTCGTCCTGGTCACGCACGAGCAGGACATCTCCGAATACGCCCGGCGGGTGATCCGTTTCCGGGACGGGCGGATCGTGGAGGACCGGCCCGTGTCGAACCGCCGGCGCTCCGCCTCCCCGCCGGGACC
>DASWBR010000092.1:0-2896 GCA_036390495.1 Candidatus Deferrimicrobiaceae bacterium
GCGGACGAGCCCCTTCGCCTTCCACCTGGCAAGGATCGTCGCCCCGATGCGCCGAACCTGGTCCTCCGTGAGCCTCACCTTCCCCCCTTCCGCGGGGGCGCCACCCACTCCCGGAAGTCGGGGCCGATGACGCCTCTTCTCCTGTATCTTTCCATCGAAACCGCGCAGGGGCAATCCCTTTCCGCCCCCGCGAGGGCCATCGCGGCAGAAAGGACGAGCGCGGGGATCGCGTTCTTCGCCGCCTCGACCACCGAGGCCAGGGGGGGCGGCAGCATCCCCTCGAACAGCGTCCCTCTCCGGTACGGCAGTTTCCGGACCCCTTCCGCGTAGTTCGTCACGTACGCCACCGGGGCGTAGCAGATCTCCAGCTCCCGGGCGAGGAACGCCTCGGGGCACAGCGTCATTCCGACGAGATCCGCCCCGGCCGAAGCGAGGAACCGGATTTCGGCGGGGGTCTCCAGGCGCGGCCCCCCGGTGCAGGCGTACGTCCCGCGGGCGTGGACACGCCCACCGGAGCGCCGCGAAGCGGCGCGGAGGAGGGCGCTCCTCAAGGTTTCGCAGAAGACGGGAAACTGGCGGATGAACCCGATCCCCTTCCCCTCGTAGAAGGTGGAGGGGCGGTCCCGGGTGAAGTCGAGGAGGTCGTCCGGGAGGACGAGGTCCCCGGGGCGGTACCGGCCGGAGATGGCGCCGGGCCCCGTCCACGCGAAGATCCGTTCGACGCCCAGGACCTTCGCGGCGTACACGTTCGCCCGGTAATTCACGTACGGGGCGGTCGTCTCGTAGGCGCGTTCGCCGTGGCGGGACAGGAACAGGAAGCGGAAGCCGTCCCTCTCGTACAGGTGGACCGGATTGGAGAGACCGTACGGGGTCCGTACGCTGCGGGAGGAAAGGCGCACACCCAGCGTCCCCGCGGGGAGCGCGTACGCCCCGGACCCCCCGAGGAGGAGGATCCTGGGCGCGTTCCCCTGCCCCTTCCCGCTCAGAAGTTCAACCGCACCCCGACGTTGAGCTCCCAGCCGCTCACGTCGACGTCGTACGATACCCCGGTCTTCGAGGTGAAGGTGGGATTGGCCATCTGGTACCTTGTATCGAGGTTGAGCGCGAATTTCGGGGTGACCCACCAGTCGAAGCCGAGGCTGACGTACCCGCCGATAGTCGCGTTGGAATCGTCGGTCCCGAGCAACGGGGACACCTGGACGGGCTCCTTCAGGCTCGCGAAATACGCCCCGATCCCGCCGCCGAAGTACACCTCGAAGATAGGGTGGGGGATGATGAGGCGTCCGCCGAACGTCACCGGAATGACGTCCACCTCGTTCGACCCCGCGCTCGCCGTGTAATACCCGACCCCCCCCTCGACCGCCGCGAAGGGCGACACGCGCGACCCGATTGCGATATTCCCGCCCCAGTCGGAAGAATATTGGGCCAGTCCGTCGCTATAGCTGTTGGGCTCGAAGAGTCCGATGTTCGCGGTGAGGTAAGGCCCCGCGTGGAACCCGGACGGACGGGGGGGCGGCGGGGGGGCGGCGCGGTATTTCGGCGGAGGGGCCGAGGAGGGGGGGGGCGGGGGCGGCGCGGCCGTACCGCGTTCGTACCGGTCGTACTCCTGCGCGCCCGCGGGGGCGGCGGCCGCGAATCCCGCGGCGAGGAATCCGGCGAGGGCAAGCGCCAGAACTCTCTTCATGTCGTCCTCCTTTCCTGTCGATCTCCGGCCACAGGGAGAGGATACCCCCCTCCCGGCTGGAAATAAAGTCGCGGATTCCCATATAATGAGGCCTTTCCCGCTACATCCATACGAAACGGCCGAGGGGGATATTCATGATCATCGTCATGGGGCAGGGCGCCAACCCGAAGGAGATCCGCGCCGTCATCGCGAGGATCAAGGAACTGGGGTACACCCCCCACCCGATCCACGGCAAGGAGCGCACCGTCATCGGCGCCATCGGGGACGAGCGGGGGAAGTTCAAGCTCCAGTCCCTCGAATCCCTCCCGGGGGTCGAGCGGGTCGTCCCGATCCTCAAGCCGTACAAGCTCGCCAGCCGGGAGGTCCGGCCGGAGAGGACGGTCATCCGGATCGCCCCCGGCGTGACCGTCGGGGACCGGCAGCTGCTCGTCATCGCGGGCCCCTGCTCGGTGGAGAGCGAGCAGCAGATGATCGACACCGCGCTGGCGGTCAAGAAGGCCGGGGCGCAAGTCCTCCGCGGCGGGGCGTGGAAGCCCCGCACATCCCCCTACGCGTTCCAGGGGCTGGAGCTGAAGGGTCTCCGGATCCTCCGCAAGGCGGGGGACCGCGCGGGGATGCCGGTGATCACCGAGGTGATGAACCCCGCCGACGTGGAGACGATTTCCGAATATTCCGACGTGCTCCAGGTGGGAGCCCGCAACGTGCAGAACTTCAGCCTCCTCAAGCGGATCGGACGTTCGAAGCGCCCCA
The DNA here is from genome assembly GCA_036390495.1 of Candidatus Deferrimicrobiaceae bacterium. Taxonomy (GTDB): domain Bacteria; phylum Desulfobacterota; class Deferrimicrobia; order Deferrimicrobiales; family Deferrimicrobiaceae; genus JAGGAJ01. The sequence goes on from DASWBR010000092.1 coordinate 2,435, forward strand.
TCCTCCTCAAGCGCGGGATGATGACCACCATCAACGAGCTGCTCATGAGCGCGGAGTATTGCCTCTCGGAAGGGAGCCGCCAGGTGATCCTGTGCGAGCGGGGGATCCGCACCTTCGAGGACGCGACGAGGAACACCCTCGACCTTTCCGCCATCCCGGTGCTCCGGGAGCGCACCCACCTGCCGGTCATCGCGGACCCCTCCCACGGCACGGGGGTGGCCGCCTACGTCCCGCCGATGGCGCGCGCGGCCGTCGCCGCCGGCGCCGACGGCCTGATGATCGAGGTGCACCCCACCCCGGAGAAGGCCCTCTCCGACGGGCCGCAATCCCTCACCTTCGAGAAGTTCGCCGACATGATGGCGACCCTGAAGCCCTTCATCGCGGCGGCGGGCAGAACGCTCTGATCCGCCGCCTCCTCCTCGCGGCCCTCGCCGCGGCCCTCCTCCAGTTCGGGTACCTGTA